>JAUSDH010000289.1 GCA_030650655.1 Candidatus Brocadiaceae bacterium | reverse complement strand
AAACAGCTTTCCGAACTTACCTTCACCAGGCATTGTTTCTTCCGGACTCGTGTATGTTGCCGTTAATCCGCCTGAATAAAGATCGCCAGAATTATCCGGACCTATTTTTCCTCCCGTCATCTCTGAAATAATCTGCTGAATTGCCCTCTTGTCCGTTGGATGAGAGGCCGTTTCCTCCTTCTTTGCCGCACAACAGGGCTTCGCCTCCGGTTGTTTCACAACCGCCCTTTCTTCTACCTGTGGAGAAGCGGTAGCCTCTTTTTTCACACCCGGCTGTTCACAACCTAATTGAATACAGCCAAACAGCGCCACAACACCCACAATAACTGTGAATTTTATGCCATTGCCCATATCCGTTTCATCCTCCTTTCTCTTATCCTCCCCTAACATGGTTAAATAAAAAACGCATACGATGACCTTAATTTATTTTTTTGTAATTTCTACCTTCCAAATTTCCGGTCCTTGTTCTATATACTTCCAGTCTAATTGCCCGGTACGTTCTGCGTCTAGCTGATACTTCAACGGCTTAGGGTCATGATCGTTAATCAGCACCATCATTTCTCCCTTTTTCAGGCTGTCAAATGTATTAAAAATCTTTGGGTGTCTTTCTCTGGGCACTATATTTCTTACATCCAGTATAACAGGCTGTATCTTACTCATGATTACTCCTATTCATATAAATTTGTTTATCCCACACTAATCGCCAAAACGACCATTCTTTCCAAACACTTCATTCCTCTTGATGAACCCTCAGGGGCAATAACGATCATATCTTTTTCCATATCAATCTTCTTATTATCAAGTGTGAAGACACCTTTACCTTCCTTCACATAAAAGATGCCGACACTATGACCTTCATGGGGTGGGATTTCTTGCCCAGGCTCCATACAAATAAGGGGCATTTTCACCGTTGGCGAAGCGTAAAGAATGTTTGGAATAAAATGCTCTTTATTAAATTTAATTTTTTCTTTTAAGTGTATAGGTTCCAAAGTTATTTTTTAACCTCCTCTTGATTTGCCGCCTCGTTTAGTTCTTTAACGAACTTATCAACATCTGTGTTATGCATCATGCAGGCAAGGTTTATATCCTCGGTACCAAAGGAAGGGCAGTCGAAACAGCCTTTCCCGAAATATTTCGCAAAAACCGCTTTTGTTGCGGGATATTTCTTCGTTACTTCTCCCGTACTCATTTTTTTCGTGATGAGAATTTTACTGTCCATAGTTTCTCTCCTCATAAAAAGCGCTAACAGGGTAAAAATTACTTATTGATAATCTTTTCTTTTCATTTGCGGCCAGTGACTCCTGCCGTTCTTCTGCTTAAACTGACGCCTCAGCAGTTATTCCTGCATTTCCACCACCAGGATTAACTTACCCCAGCAAGGGTGGAGTCCTGCTCTGCCATTTCAACCGGCGCAATATCTTCTATTCTTACCGGCAGGCGCACGTTTTTCGGAAGCGGGTCGATATATTTTTTCCTATACGCCTTACTCTGCATACGGCACGTGGGATATCGCTTGCTAAAGTCATGATGCGTTACCATTTTTTTCCATATTTCCTGAATGGACATATCGCGCACATTCCCAAAATTAATCGGATTAAAATCACAAGGATTAATATCGCCGTATGCCGTCATGTAAAATTGCGACTGAGCGCCGTAACAGCCTACCCCCCCTCGGGGAATTAATAATCGACATGCAGTTTATTCCCATAGGATGATTCATTTCGTGATATTTCCTGGTAATAGCAATAAGTTGTTTCCGGTCTTCTGTCGTCAATATTTTTGACGTATCCTTTAAGAATCGACCCGATGGTATGCAATCAAAAATAGTAACCTCTGAAAACCCTTGCTCTTGTGCAATCTTTAAAAGTTTTTCAACATTCCCTGCCTTGATACTCTCACTGGTTGCATACGTGGAAATCCCTGTTAAAATACCAGCCTTTCGGCATCGTTCAGCGCCTTCAAACGCCTTTTGATAACAACCGGGCACTGCCCGAAATTCGTTGTGCAATTCAGGTTCACTACTGTCTATGGAAATATTTAATGAAAACAACCCTGCCTTAGCAAGTTTCCTGACATTTTCTTCCGTCAGGAGCAACCCGTTGGTAAATATCATTGAGATCGACTTGGTTTTATCTACATATTGAATGAGTTCAAAGAGTTCTTCCCGGAGCAGAGGTTCTCCACCCACATAGATAACAAGGCTTGCACCAAGATCCAGCACGCCATCTACCACAGTTTTTATTTCCTCTACAGTGAGTTCTTTTTTTGCAGGATCGATAAATGGGTCTGCGCTGCAATGAATACACTGACACTGACATTTATGAGTTATTGCCAAATTCGCTGTAACAGGAAATGCCATCTTAGACAGCATCATCCTCAACTTTCTCTCCAGGAATCGCATCCCTGCCTGGCTTGGGAAAGGCGGATTATATAGATTATACACCTGCATACCATTAACCTTAGCAATCACCTTCAGGGAATTAATCTTCTCGAAAAACTGGTCTACATAAGGCTGTAACATCTTGCCCAGCACCCCTCCAGCCTTTCCAACAATCTTGCTGCCGTTGATCTCTGCATCGATATGTAAAAAATCAAACGAGGTCATTTTGTATTCTCCATTCATGATATGTGGGAGAGTTTGAGATTTTTTCCTATCTCGCACAAAATATCATTTGCGACCTCAATAGCCTTTAAACCCTCCTCACCTGAAACAACTGGTTCTTTGTGCTTCACGATACAATCCACAAATGATTCAAGCTCCTTTTTTAGCGGTTCATAATCGTCCATCTTGATATGCTCGATTTTTAACAGGTCGCCAAATACATAACTTCTCAAGTCGGCAATAGTCGAAACATCCATTTCCGAGATATTTAATGACTTTAATGTCAATTCTGGTGATTTTTTATATATTAATGCTTCCTTCTTCTGATAATCAATAGAAATATACGAATCCTCTGAAAATAACCTCATTTTGCGCATGGGAGTGAGAGACACACGGCTTGCCGTTATATTTGCCACACAACCATTTTCAAACTGGATGCGGACATTAGCAATATCCTCTTTATCTGAAATTACATTCACGCCTACGGCATCAAATTTCTTTACCTTAGAGCCGGTTATATGCAGAATAATATCGATATCATGTATCATCAAATCCAGTACCACACCGATATCTGCAGAGCGAAAAGTAAATGGACTTAACCGATGACACTCGATAAATTTTGGATTAATGGAAAGTTTCTTTATAGCGACTATTGTAGGATTAAATCGTTCAATGTATCCGGCCTGAAGAACTATTTTCTTTTCTTTGCTAATGCCTATTAATTCTCTCGCCTCAGACACCGTCCCTGTCATAGGCTTTTCGATCATAACGTGGACTCCCTGTCGAAGGAATTCTTTTGCGATGGCGTAATGAAACTTTGTGGGTACTGCTATGCTTACCGCTGTAACCTTATCAAGTACCTCTTTATAATTTGTGAAATAACGGGTATTCCATTGTTGAGCAATTTTCTCTGCCTGTTTACTTTGTATATCGACCACTCCATATAACTCTACTCCAGGCAATTCAGCATAAACCCTTGCATGCTCCTTCCCCAGATGTCCAACACCAACCACGGCAACTTTTAATCTCTGCATGTTAATTCGTTGTTATTGCTGAAAATCGAAAAGACTCCCGATGCCTTCCGAACTTTCCCTTGTCCATATTCCTTAAAAAAGTGACAAGATATCTGATTTCCGGAGAAACATCATTTTGTCTTTCTATCTCTTCTAAGGCCTTGCTCCTGTTCGATTCGTCAGAACGAAATAATGCCTGAAATGCCTTTTTGATTTCGTCAATTTGATTTTTTGAAAAGCCCTCTCTCTCCAACCCAACAACATTTACTTGCCGTATCTTTGCAGGATGGCCTTCTATAATTACATAAGGTGGGACATCTTGAACAATCCGGGTATGACCTCCAACATAAGCATATCGTCCAATGGTCACAAAAGGCTGTATACCAACAAGCCCCATCAGCCTGGCGCCCCTCTCGATCATAATATGTCCACCCAACAACACCCCATTCGCCAAAAGGACATTATCTTCTATGGTGCAATCATGTGCAACATGTGCACATGCCATAAAGAAGTTGTTATCCCCGACAACCGTTTTACCTCCACCACCTGCCGTACCGGCATTAATAGTTACACCTTCCCGAACAACATTATTATCACCCATTTCAAAAAATGTACACTCACCCCGGTATTTAAGGTCTTGAGGTTCCGCGCCTAAAACTGCATTAGGATGGATAACATTGTTTTTTCCTATAGAGGTATTTCCTGTGATTGTAACATGGTTTTTTATAATTGTGCCCTCCCCAATCGTTACATTCGCACCTATTATCGAAAAAGGACCAATTTCAACTTCTTCCCCTAAAACGGCATCAGGGTGCACAATCGCTGATTTATGAATTTTCATCCCGTGTCCCTTTTCTTTGCATGTTCCAACAACCTTCATAATACCACATTAAGGTTTTTCTTTTGCTCATGCACTCTGTACAATCTTTTCTGCTAACTGAACGTTCAGGGAATGCCCAGACCTGTTTGCAACGATGCGTCCCTGAATTACCACATTAGCCAGATAAAGGTCTCCGACAAGGTCCAAAATTTTGTGTCTAACAAACTCATCAGGAAATCGCAATTTTGCAGGTTTCATAGAAATCGGCTTGGACATTTTTCCATCTTCATGCACAATGATACTGTTGTCATCCGTAACCCCTTTTCCTAAACCAAGTCTCTGGAACTCTTCAATATAAGTGCTCAGCCCAAACGTCCTAGCAGGTGCAATATCTCTGCAAAAATTTTCTTCAGTAATTTCGATGTCGTACGTTTGCCGCTTGATAAAAGAACCATTAAAATCCAGGGTGTAAGAAAATACTAATCCTTTTCCATAAGGAACTGCCATAACACTTGCATTTCCACTACTGACCATAATGGGGGTCTTTACAATAAATATTTTCTTTTCCCCCCCGAGTTCAACAATGCCGGCTTTTTTAAAAACTTCTAAAAAATGCTTTGCACTCCCGTCTCCTGCGGGAACTTCACGACCGTTTATTTCTATTTCGATATTGTCGATCCCTAACCCTGCCAAAGCTGCCATCAAATGCTCTATGCTTTCCACCTCGGCTTCTTCGTTCTTCAGAAAAATGCGCTTATAATTACTTGATAGGAAACGTACATGAGCACGTACCCTCGGCCGATTAGGCAAATCTACACGGACAAAAGTTATACCAGAGTTTAATGGTGACGGTTTAAAATGGAGACTTGTTGACTCCCCTCTAAACATACCGATTCCGGAGCATTCGGCTTCTCGCTCAATTGTCTTCTGTGCGCTATCCACGAACTACTTTCCCTTGCCCGTTTCGGAATATTTTTTGTTTAAGTTATCAATCACCTGATTTGTCATATCGACTGATTCAGAATGATACAAAACGGTTTTTATCCCTACCTTAAACTGTAACTCAGAAATTCCACCGCCCTGTAAATCCGGCTCTTCCTTTTTAATAATCAAATCATATTGTTCACGTTTACCGATATCTTCCACTTCTTTGCAGACTTCTGTATAGAGACCGCCGAAATAGTCCTTATACTTTCTCATGAGACTTTTCTCTGCAAATTTCGCGTAGGATTCCAACTCCATATTCTTTTTTTCAAATGTTTCTTCGTCCTTTTTCCTTGCCTCACTCCCTAAATCCAGCAACTGTATCTTCTCATTTAAGCTCACCAGTTCTTTCTTTTTGTCGTTGATAATTTTTTGATACTGCTTTTCCTGTTCTTTCAGCTGCGCATCAGATGCTTTCCGCTTTTCATATTTTTCAAATACCGCGTTTAAATCAACCACCCCTATCTTTAAACCCCTTGAAGATGAACTAGCCGCACCTGGTTCTTTTGCCTGTATACCGCCCAACGAAAATAGGTACAGACACGTAAGACTCGCTATAACTCCAAAAACAACCTTAATATTTCCCCTATTTTTCTTACATGATTTTTCTAATTTCATAATTAAAAGCTGCTACCCCCTCCGAAATTAAACGAAAATGCCTGAATCTCATCCCCTTCCTCTTTTATAACAGGAATACCGTAATCAATCGCTATCGTAGAACGACCGAGAAAAGGAATATTCACTCTTAATCCAACTCCCGTTGATAATCTGAAGTGATCGAAATTAATATCACTGACTGTTTCATCCGCCTTTCCAGTGTCAATAAAAACTGCGGCACGAAGAATATCTTTATATATGGGAACAAGGTACTCCGTATTCATCACAACCAATATGTCACCGCCAATTTGATTCTCTGTTTTCTCATCTATTGGCGCTACGCCTCTATACTGAAATCCTCTAATAGAGCCATAACCACCAGCAAAAAATCTTTCAAATATAGGAACTTTACTTCCAGACGTTGACTCTACAATACCAAAAGTACCTCCATAGGCAAGAACATGTTTACCCCATTTAGGTATTTCAAAGAGTGTGTTGTATTTTGTCGTCTGGAATTTATACTTTGCTATATCCACATCTAACCCGGCAAATTCAAGAGAAGATTCCCCTTCATACCCCTTTGACGGCATGTATATATTATCAGTTTTAATTATATTCGCTGACAACGTAATACCAGCCTTCAAATGACTTCCCTCTACATCCAGGACATCTTGGGGCGTATCTTCCTTATCGTCTTGCCTTTCGATATCGATAATATCAAATTCAGGGCTTAATCTTACAAAAAAATCTCTCTGTATTTCTCTTCCTACAGAAACCCTTGAACCTATGCTTTGTTGCTGATATTCTTCATACCATCTAAGATAATCATACAAACTCACGCCCGCACTGTAAGGAGAATCGAATACTGAGGGGTTGGTTAATGATAACATGATTTCTGTCCTATAAAAACCAGGACTAAACCGTAAAGTTAATATCTCTCCCGCTCCACGGAATGCATTACCCTGCAGAAAATCATTCCAGCTTTTCGGCACATCAAAGACGTCAAAATTCCTGTCGGTATAAGAAATATCACCAAATGCTCCAATGTTTGCACCGTAACCGCCGCCGAACCGCAGCATCCCGGTTCTTCCTTCTTTCACATCTATTAATACGTTTTGTTTGTTGGGCTCAGAACCAGGTTCAAAATTAATCCCTGCAGGTGCACCCGATTCCATATCAAAATATCCCGTATTTGTGAGACGTCTCTGACTGTCACGGATCTTTTCTGTATCCAACCTTTCGCCGGGATTAAATGTTACCTGTCGCCGGATAACGTTATCTCTCGTCTTATCATTTCCCGCTATTTTAATCTTTTCGATATAATATCTGTCTTTCTCTTCTATGTTAAAAGAGACATCCACTTTTGTGCCTTCGGAGCTAAAGGTGTGTTTTTCTTTAACAGAGGCGGCAATGTATCCTTGTTCTCCGTATGTCAAACGGAGTTGGTAGGCATCTTTTTCAACCGCATCCAGAAAGAAAGGCCCGCCTTCTTTCAATTTTAATTTCTCCTTTAATTCTTCCTCTGTAAAAAGCGTTTCCCCATGTATTCCTACGTTTTCGACATAATATCTTTCACCTTCTTTTACATGAATATTTAAAAACATTTTGGTATTGTCTTCGTTGTAAGTTATATCCCATCCGACATCAACATCCAACCAGCCGTTATTCATGTAAAATTCTTTTACTTTGCCGATATCTGATTCAAACTTTTTTTGTTCAAACCGGCCTGGAAATATAAATGCCGGAAAATGCTTCTGTCGGCTTTCCATCTGCTTCAGGAGTTTTCTACGCTTAAAATTTTTATTACCGGCAAACGTTATCTTCGCAATGCGAATTTTAGGACCTTCTTCAATATTAAAGACAACAACCGTTTTACCATCTGCTACTTTACTTTCAGCATGCACCTGTATTCGCTGGAAGCATTTTTTAATGTATAGCTCTTTAATCTTGTCTTCGTCGAGTTTCAGAAGATAGGGCTTTACGTAATCCCCCTCTTTTATCTCGATTTGCTTCTTGAGTTTTTTGGCCTTAATCTTTTTATTGCCCTGAAACTGTATCTCGTCAATTACTGCACGTTCGGTAACAAGAAACACAACCTTCAACCCATCTGTCAGCTCTTCAAGTGCTACTTCTATATTGTCAAAGAACCCTAACGACCAAATCGCATCCACCTCCTGACTCACCACCTGAGGATCGTAAGGATCGCCTTCTTTCATGCGAATGCTGCTCCTTATTGCAGTCGTACTTATTCGTTGATTGCCCTTGATTTCAATTTTTTTAATACTATGGACTATCTTTCCCTGAGTTTCAGCCCAAACTACCTTTGCATAGCTGAAATATACGGTTATAACAAGCGCTACGATAATCCTCGTTGCCTGCAATAAAACCCTGTTCGATTTCATTTGTTACCCATAGAGGCTAAACTCTCAAAACGCATAAAATGTGACAGAAACGTCAATTTTATCACGCCTGTCGGCCCGTTGCGCTGCTTTGCAATATTGAGTTCCGCCGTATTATCCTTATCAGGATCGTAATAATTATCTCTGTGCAAAAGGACAATAACATCTGCATCCTGTTCGATTGCTCCCGATTCACGTAAGTCTGACATCCTGGGCCTGTGTCCCTCTCTTGATTCCGCAGACCTATTTAATTGTGATACGGCAATTACTGGTATCTTCAATTCTCTGGCAAGTGATTTTAAACCTCGTGAAATTATTGAAATTTCCTGCTGACGATTCTCCCCGCGGGAAGATTCCATCAACTGTAAATAATCCACAGCGACTAATTGAATATCATGTTGCGCTTTCAACCTGCGCGCCTTTGCACGCACTTCCAGCACCGTAAGACCAGGTGTGTCGTCTATAAAGATTGGCGCCTCTGAAAGTGACCCAAGTCCATAAGAAAGATCACTCCACTGTTTATCATCTAAAAAACCCATCCGCAATTTGTGCGCATCTATCCGCGCATGCGAGCAAAGCATATTCTGCGCCACCTGCTGCGCTGACATCTCTAAGGAAAATATCACGACCGGTTTCTTCTCTACCACCCCAACGTGTTCAACAATATTCAACACAAGGCTCGTCTTTCCCATGCTCGGCCTTGCAGCGAAAATAATAAGTTCGGAGGGCTGCAACCCGCAGGTTTTGTCATCCAGATCATAATAACCCGAAGACACCCCTGTTAATCTGCTTTGTTTGTCATGGAGATTTTCAATCCGACTGAAGGTTTCTTTAAGGATTTCGTTTAGCCTTGTAGATGCGGTATTAAATTTCTGCTGGGTGATATCAAAGATAGCCCGTTCCGAGGCATCCAACAATTGCTCGGTATCTGTGGACTCGTCAAAGGATTGTTTTTGTATAGTAGCTGCAACCTCTATCAGATTTCTTTTTATAGCTTTTTCACGTACTATATTCGCATAATATTCTACATTTCCTATTGTGGGGACGGCCTCTTCCAATTCTATCAAGAATTCCACACCACCAACTTTTTCCAGCAACGAACGCTTTTTCAGCTCCTCCCGGAGAACAACTAAATCAACCGGCTGTCCCTTATCATAGACATCAACTATTACCTGATATAGTTCCTGATGCGCCGTTTTGTAAAAACTTCGCTTATTCAATATCGGTATAACCAGGTTAATAACCTCGTTATCCAGTATCATTGCACCCAGGACACTCCTCTCAGCCTCAATGCTTTGAGGCATCGTGCGTTCAAGCATGGACTCAACAACCATCAGTCACTACCTTAAAAAGAAACTATGCCTTCTCTGGCTGAACCATATCCTCATTCACCACCGTCACCCTACACTTCGTCTGCATCTCTATATTCAGGGCAATCGTGACTTCAAACTCACCGCAGACTTTTATTGGACTATCCAATCTTATCATCTCTTGATCTACAGGATATCCTCCCTTTGCCAGTGCCTCTGCGATATGAACGGACGTGATAGAGCCGAAGAGTTTACCTTCTTCGTTTGCCTTTGCAGGAATCGTGCAGGAAGCCGTAGAAATTTTTTCTAATATCCCCATCAACCGCTCCCTATCTTCCTTCAATAGCAACTCCATCTTTGTCTTTTCTTTTTCTATCTGCTTTAAATTGACAGGAGAAACATTCGTTGCTAACCCTTTGGGCAGCAAATAATTTCTGGCATACCCCTTCTTTACTTTCACAACGTCGCCAATTCTGCCAAGCTTATCTACATTTTTCTTCAACAACAATTCCATGATTATATCCTCCTAGGCCACATACGGAAGTAGTGCCATAAACCTTGCCCTTTTAATAGAAACCTTTACCGAATGCTGGTGATGGGCACAGTTTCCAGAACGCTTTCTGGAAAAAAGCTTTCCTTGAGAAGTTGCAAGCTTCGGTAAATATATCGAATCTTTGTAATCCACTTCATCGACACCCATCCTGCAAAACCTACACTTACTCGTTTTATTAAACTCTTTTTTACTCATACATTGTTTATCCTTCTATAAAAATTCTACGAAACTATACTAAAAAGGAATTTCTTCATTGTTAATATCAAGATTGACATCTTCGGGTATCATGTCCGGCGATTTACCCTCTTTGGATGATGAGCCAGTTTCTCCTCCAGGACGTTTGGCTGGTACTCCAATGAATTGGAAATTATCAGCAACAACACGGAGCGTGTTTCGTTTTTGCCCATCCTTAGTTTCCCATTGATTAAATTGCAAACGTCCTTCAATAAAAATCGGATTCCCTTTACTGAAGTATTCTCCTACAACTTCAGCTCTGCGCCCGAAGATACTGATATCAACGTAACAGACTTCTTCCTTTTTTTCTCCACTTTTGGCAGTCCACGCGCTATTGATTGCTATTCCAAAGCTTGCAACCGCTAATCCTGCCGGGGTATATCGCAGCTCAGGGTCCCTCGTGAGATTCCCCATAAGAAACACTTTATTAAGACTTGCCATACCTCAACTCCTATGAAAAAACCTATTTAATAATTACTTTACAAATTCATTTTTATATAGAGTCTCTATCAGGTTTTGTGAACCACAAAGTACGGCCTGCGTCTTAAAATCCTATGCTTATTCTGCAAGTTTAACAGACACATCGCTTTCAACCAACAGATCCACGACGGGTACCTCAGGTATTTTATCAATAACCTTTTCTGCTATTGGTGCAACTGTACCTATCTGAGACAAATCCTCAATCTTATCATCTTTTATAATCAAAAAACGCACAATATAATCAGAAAGTTGGAAATCCCTTCTAAGCGTTGTGATGGCTGAATTATTAGCATTAAAATGTATCAACAGGTATGTCCCGCGTTTATGACCTTTAATCTTATATGCTAATTTTTTTTCACCCCACTTTTCGGTTTTTAGTATCTCCGTACCGTTCTTTTGCAGAATATCCTGAATGCGTTTGACCACATTGTCCCACTCTGTGTTGGCATGTGCATTATCAATTAAAAACAACCCTTCGTACATCCTCAAATTCTATCCCTCCTCCTTTTAATATTTATACTCTATAAAATACAAAACTCTTTTATACCTTTATATACACAACAAAAGGTCAATTAAATTTATTCATACAAACCTCGATGCCTTCGAACATCCAGGTTTTCAATGCCTCACAAGCCTCTTCAATAGCCTCCGTTGTCACGTGTTCTTCCTCTTCAGAAAATGTGGAGAGGACATAATCACTTGGATCTCCGTCTGTAGGTCTCCCTATCCCAATCCTTAACCGAGAAAAACCTGTAGAACCCAAGTGGTCTGCGATGGATTCTAGTCCCCGATGCCCCCCACACCCACCACTGCGTCTAATGCGTATCTCCCCCATAGGAATATCCAGATCATCGCATATGACCATGAGATACTGCAGGGGGCATTTATACATATCTACGGCTTCTTTCACAGCACCCCCGCTCAAATTCATAAACGTCTGCGGTTTTAACAGGATAACCTCTTCCTGATCCACAGACTTCTTACAAAAAAGGGACTGGAATTTTTTTTGAATACACTCCATTTCAAGTTGCTGTGCAAGCTGGTCTATTGCCATAAAACCCAAATTGTGTCTCGTCTTTAAATACTTTTTCCCAGGATTGCCCAGACCAACAATAATCTTCATTAGCACATACCACATTAAGTCTTTTTTGCAGACTCCGCAGCAGCTTCTTCTTCTCCCTCTTTTGGCTTCTTGGTAATGACTTCTGGTTCGGCCAGCAATTCCTCTTCTGGTACAGTCTTTGCCTCCACAATCTGGTGCACAGTTGCAACAACTACGTCAGCATCCGATATATACAGAACACCTTCTAGCACAGGCAATTCCTTAACGTGAATCGCCTTACCCAATCCCAGTTCAGATATGTTTACTTTTATTTTCTCAGGGATAGCCGTTGGAAGGCATTCTATTTCTACATCCTTCATGACGTGGGTTAACACACCGCCTTCCTTCACTCCTATAGACTCTCCATGTAACTCAATCGACACCCGGAGTTTTACCCTTTCCGTCAAATCAATCCGTGAGAAATCCACATGAAGTACACAGTCTAAAAGATTATCATATTGAACATCCTTTATAAGTGCAGATTCTTTATTATTATCAACGGTTAAATTAATCATCCTTGTTCCCGTATGAAGGATGCGTGTAAAATCGTGTTCATTCAGACAAAGCATAACATTATCCTGTTTATGCCCATATAATATCGCTGGAATTTGTCCGGATTCTCTAAGCTTTTTAACAGCCTTACTACCCTTTGTCGTTCTTTTTTCCGCCTTTAATTCTAAGATTTTCATCTGTTTTTACTCCCGAAAACAAAAATTATTAAACAAACAGAGAACTCACCGATTCATGACGGTGAATTCTCATTATCGCATCTCCTAAAAGTTCAGAAATAGACAATACCTTTATTTTATTGTTCAATCCCTTTGCCTTCTCTGAAAGAGGTATTGTATCGGTTACTACTATTTCTTTAATTGGTGCAGCTGACAGTTTTTCTACTGCAGACCCACAGAACACAGGATGTGTAGCACCCACATAAATATCTTTTGCACCCCTTTCTTTGAGCACATTCGCTGCCTGAGCAATCGAACCTCCCGTAGCAATTAAATCATCAATCATTACCACATTTTTATTCGCTACGTCGCCTATTACAAATCCAATTTCCGTTTCATCAGGCCCTACCCTTCGTTTATCAACAATCGCCATCTTTATTCCCAACTTTTTGGAATAATTTCTGGCCAGTTTTATACCTCCAACATCAGGAGTCACCACCACAAGATCTCCTGTATTGAGTCTCTCAAAATATTTTGAAAGTACAGGAAATGCAAATAAATGGTCCACCGGGATATCAAAAAATCCCTGAATTTGAGCGGCATGCAAATCCATGGTAAGCACACGGTCTGCACCTGCCTCTGTAATAAGATTTGCCACTAACTTAGCGGTTATAGGTACTCGCCCCTCGTCTTTTCTATCTTTTCTTGCATACCCATAGTACGGCAGTACGGCCGTAATGCGTGCAGCCGATGCCCGCTTTAAACAATCCATAAATATCAGCAATTCTGCTAAATTTTCATTGACAGGAAAACATGTCGGTTGCACCAAAAACACGTCCGCACCACGAACATCCTCATTTACCTTCAGGTCAATTTCACCATCGGGAAAACGGCCCACATAAGCATTTCCTAGTTGAATCGACAGGTGTTCGCAAATTTTCTTTGCCAGAGCAGGATTTGCATTTCCCGAAAAAATCTTTAAGTGGTTTATATCCTCCAGCCTTCTTTTTTTATCCATATTTATCCATCTATCCTAGAAAAAAGACCTGCTTTATCCATCATACCAGAAACCTCCACATCGTCCTCTATCTTTGCATCTGCCTTTATATATGCGAAAGGGCCGATACAACATCGTTGGCCAATAACTACATTTTTACAAATATAAGTAAAAGGATACACTTTTGTTCCCTCACCGATCTCGACGTGACTTTCAATAAACGTACTTGTGGAGTCAACAATAGTTATACCTTTATCCATAAAATAACGTATAATTTCATCGCGTCTTATTTGGTTGACAGCCGCTAACTCTTGCTGGGTATTTATCCCTAATACCTCAGTGGTATTTATACTCTCAAGCCCCTCGACTTTCTTTCCCTTACAGTAAAAGATCGAAATAATGTCAGTCAAATAAAACTCACCTTTTTTATTCCGAGGTGCAATTTCGCTTAAACCCTCCAAAAGGGACTTTACCTTAAAAACATACATACCTACGTTGATTTCTTTAATTTGTAATTCGTCCGCACTCGCTTCGCTCTCTTCTATAATTCCTTTTATACGCCTATGGGCATCCCTAAAAATACGACCGTATCCATTAGGTTTATCCACGAAGGCTGTTAATAAAGTCAAATCCGCATCAGCCTCTTTATTTACAGTAATCAGTCTTTTAAGCGTTTCTGGCTTAATAAGAGGGGCATCACC
>JAUSDH010000284.1 GCA_030650655.1 Candidatus Brocadiaceae bacterium | reverse complement strand
TTCTGGTGAAAAGTTAACATGTATTTGCCCACAAGAATGGGATCCAACTACAGCGCCCAAGTCATGTCCCATGTGCGGCATGATGTTACAAAAGAGTATAACCGTAACTTTACCCACCGGTGAAAAGAAACAAAAATTCGTGTACATGTGCCCCATGGCCTGCATGACTTCAGACAAACCTGGAGAATGTCCTGAATGTAAAAGACAAATGGGACGATGGGAGGTTAAGGAAGACATGAGAATAAAGGTAAAAAAAATAGGGCATAAAAAACGTAGCATTTATACCTGCCCCATGCACCCCGAAATCACTTCTGACAAACCTGCTGATTGTACAAAGTGTGGGATGCATCTTGAGAAAACCACACAGGTATTAGCTATCCCAGCCACTGCAGTATTAGATACCGGTATACGAAAGATAGTCTATATAGACAAAGGCAACGGACAGTACGTGGGAAAGGAAGTCACTCTCGGACCAAAGGCAGGTGATTATTACCCCGTTATAGAAGGTCTTGCAGAAGGAGACAGGGTTGTCACTTCAGCCAACTTCCTCATCGACTCCCAAAGCCAGCTTACAGGCGGAGCCAGCGCATTATACGGCGGAGCGATGGAATTTAAAGAAGAAAAATAGACTATAAAAGCTTTGAAACCACAGATTTCACAGATTACACAGATTAAAAACATAAAAATCTGAGAAATAGATGGAACAAAAGTCTGTTGATAAATACATGGATAGAGATATAAGAACGCATGCTATTATTGGGGCAGCAATGGAGGCACATAGAATTGTAGGGCCAGGGCATCTGGAGGCCGTGTATCAGGAGTGCTTGGAAATTGAACTTAGAAAGTCCCCTCTTGGGAGGGGATTTAGGGGTGGGTAAGGAGGTAATTCGTGAAATATTCACTGAGATTTCACGACCAAGGAACCCACCCCTAACCCCTCCCAAGAGGGGAATAATCCATGCCACCCTGTAGCCCGCATAAATAAAAAGAAAATTCCTATGCAATAAATTTATAAAAATATATTACAAAGATTTAAAGACAAATTAAAAAATCTGTGAAATCTGTGGTTACGAGCCTTAATTAATATGATCAATAAACTCATTGAGCTCTGCTTAAGAAATCGATTCCTCGTCATCTGCTTTTATCTCCTGGTGATATTCGGTGGTATTTTTGGACTGAAGAATATCAACATGGACGTCATACCGGATATCGGGGAAAACCAGTGCATCGTCTTTACCGATTGGCCAGGACGCAGTCCCCAGGACGTGGAAGATCAGGTTACCTACCCCCTAACTGTTAATCTACTCGGTGTACCCGGCGTAAAGGTTATACGTTCCCAATCAGGATTCGGCTTTTCCATGGTATTTATCATTTTCAAGGAAAAGATCGATTTTTACTGGGCGCGTTCCAGGGTATTGGAGAGATTAAACTTTATTCAGGCATTGCTACCAAAAGACGTCATCCCCAGACTTGGTCCCGATGCCACAGGACTCGGCCAGATTTTCTGGTATACCGTGGAAGGCGAAGGGTACGACCTTGGACAACTGCGATCTGTCCAGGACTGGTTTGTCCGCTATCAATTAAATGCCGTAGAAGGTGTCTCTGAGGTAGCTGGCGTAGGTGGTTTTGTCAAACAATATCAGGTCGATGTCGATCCAAACAAACTGTTAGCACATAACATGACCGTTGGAATGGTGTATGAAGCTGTTCGCAAAAGCAACATCGACGTGGGCGCCAAGGTAGTAGAAAGCAACAATATGGAGTTTATCATCCGTGGTCTTGGATTCATAAAGAACATTAACGATATTGAAAATATTACGGTAGGCAGTTACAACGGTGTACCCATATTCATCAAAAATATCGGCATTGTCCAGATTGGGGGTGATTTTAGGCGTGGTGCACTAGACAAGGAAGGCGCTGAGGTTACCGGTGGTATTGTTATCATGCGCCAGGGGCAGAATCCCTTAGAGGTGATTAAAAGGATAAAAAAGAAAATCAAAGAAATAGAACCGGGTTTACCTCCTGGAGTAAAGATCGTTCCCTTTTATGATAGAGAGGGTCTTATCAATCGGGTTATTGATACCCTCAGAGAGGCGCTGATAGAAGAAATCATTATTACTTCTATTGTTGTAGCTATCTTTTTGTTACATGTTCGCAGTATATTGATCTGCTGTCTGGGATTCCCCATATCTATCCTTATCTCCTTCCTATGCATGTATTTTATGGGTATTGATTCAAACATTATGTCCCTTACGGGTATGGCCATCGCCATCGGTGAGGTAAGCGATATGAGCATCATCATGACAGAAAATATCTTCAGAAATCTCATAGAACAAAAGGGCAAAAAAAGCAGACCACAGATCATCCTTGATGCATCAAAAGAAGTCGGCGGTTCTATATTCTTTGCTGCCTTGACAACTATTTGTATGTTCTTCCCGGTATTTGGACTTACAGGCCAGGAAGGGAAACTCTTTACACCACTTGCCTGGACAAAGACCATTGCTATTGGGTCATCAGTTGTTATGGCAATTACCCTGGTTCCCATACTCTGTACCTTTCTGATAAAGGGTAAACTAAAGCCCATGGAAGAGAATTTTTCCTCCAGGATGCTATTGAGAGGTTATCAACCTGTACTCAGGTGGGCGTTAGATCACAAGAAGACATTTCTGGCTATCCCACTCGTCATAGTTGTTTCATCCGTCTTTGCCGCAAAAAAGTTGGGCAGGGAATTTATGCCCCCCCTGGATGAAGGTTCTATCCTCTTCATGCCTGTGATGTTACCCAGCGTGGCATTAACGGACGCCCTCAAGGTCATGCAAAAACAGGATATGATCATAAAATCCTTTCCTGAAATAGATATGGTAGTTGGTAAATTAGGCAGGGCTGAAACCCCCACAGATCCAGCGCCTGTAGAGATGTTTGAAACCGTTGTAGCCTTAAAACCAAAGGAAGAATGGCGCAAAAAGAAGATCGTGTACAAATTTTTAAAGTATGTCCCCTCATTCCTTCACCCTGTTTTCCATTTGTTTTTGCCCGATGAACGAACGATTACCAAACAGGAACTCATTCAGGAAATGGATGAAG
>JAUSDH010000276.1 GCA_030650655.1 Candidatus Brocadiaceae bacterium | reverse complement strand
TTTTCTCATTTTATTACGAAGGGTTTATGGCAGCCATCCCTTTATACAGGTATCCAAATATTTTTGGGGTCTTTCCCAGATAAAATTGGTCTAACTTTAAAATCTTTAAGTTGCAAGATCCTATGAGTTCTTTGATATTCCGATTTAAATTACAGCCACAGGAAAGCACCTTATTAATTGGATTCAACCGATGTTGCCATTTCTGGACCTGATAATCAGGGCTAAGACCATGTTCGGCAAAAAAGAATCGTCCATTCGGCCTTAGCACTCTGGCAATTTCTGACAAGGCTCGATGGATATCTTTAATACTGCACAGAGTAAACGTACTGACAACGGTATCAAATGTATTGTCTGGGAAGGGTAAATATTCTGCATTTATCGGATAGTAGTCTACCTGAATATGAGAGGATTTCAACCTTTTTTCAGCTTTGGAGTGTATGTTGATGTTTATATCAACGCCGGTAATTCGACGAACATTTTCAGGGTAATAGGGTAAGTTCATTCCGGTACCAAAGCCAATTTCTAATATGTCTCCCTTTACCTCTGATAGGGTATCCTGGCGGCAATCAACAAGGATAGAACTGGACATCACATAGTCCAGTATATGCGGGAATATATATTTTGCATAGAGTCCCATATTTCCCTTTTAGAAATACGTGTATTGGAGATTTATCTCATGCCTTTTTCGGCAAATCTGAGCCTTTAATAAGATACTTAAAAAATGTCCTTGCTGACTTGAATGTCCTTCTTATTTCTCTGGGAGACATGAGCATTTGCTTTGCTTTGTATATGAGGTAAGAGGGTCTTAGGTAAAATTCGCGCCGTGCGTGATCGCAAAATCTGACGAGTTCTTCAGATGACAAGGTATCCGTGCTGATGACTGTATTATGAAGCCCCTCTTGGGTAATCCACTGTTTGTAATCAGAGGTGCTGATGAGTCCCCGCTCCTTGTACCACGCATACGCCTCTGTCCCTGGATAAACCATAACAGGATAGAACTGGACGGTATCGGGATTGAGCCTTTTGGCTAATTCAAGGGTTTCATGGAGGGTTTCCTTCGTTTCGCCTGGCAGTCCTGCCATAAAGCAGCCGTGGATTAATATTCCTGCCTTTCTGGCATTTGTCATGAAAGATTCCATTTCTTCGAGTTTTGACTTCTTTTTCATGTTATCCAGAATCTTCTGGCTCCCGCTCTCAAATCCCACACAGAACGAGCGACATCCGGCTTTCTTCATAATCCGCATAGTCTCGTAATCCAGACCCACCCGGGCATTGGCAGTCCACGAAATTTTTACACTTTTTTGGAGTATGCGCTCTGCCAGTTCCTTGCACCGGTTTTTATTGACGGTCATAGTATCGTCTTCAAAAAAGATGGCCTTCGCTTGCGGGAAATTATTTCTAATGTATTCCATCTCTGCAACCACATTTCCCACGCTTCTCACCCGAAATCCACGTCCCATCAGGGTCTGCGGATATACGCAGAAGGTACATGGGAACGGGCATCCCCTGCTCGTGGTGATAGTCACCATGGGATACAGGGCGTTGGGATTGAAGTAATTTTCTATTTTAAGAAATTTTTTGTAGACCTTGCTTACAAACGGCAACTCGTCCAGATTTTCTATATATGGCCTCGCAGGGTTATGAATGATGTTGTTGCCTTCCCGAAAACTCAACCCGGTTACGTTTCTCAAATTCCCTTGACTTTCAAGGGTTTTGGCGAGGTCTAACAGGGTATAGTCATATTCGTATCGTGCAACAGCATCAATTCTCTTGTCAATATTGAGGGTTTCGTCAGGAAGCGCTGAGACGTGAGTTCCTACAAGGACTATAAAAGACGAGGGACATAGTTCTTTCAAATGGCCGGCGACGGCAACATCATTATAGATACTTGGTGTGCTGGTATCCAGGACAATGAGGGACGGCTGAAACTTCCTGGTTTTCTCGATGACATCGTCAAGAGAATAGTCATCTGCCGGAGCATCTACGAAATCAACCTCAAATCCATTTTCACTTAAGACTCCTGCAGCGTAGGCCAGCCACAGGGGAAAGTACAGAGTTCCGCTCTTGGTTACGGCAGGACTTCGCTGTGGACGTGAAAATTTTTTGAGGAATGGTGGATTGAGTAATAAAACCTTCACCTAGACGATCTTCCTTGTGATTTCGTCATATTGGCGTACCTGTTCGGCTGCAAAGCCAAGTTTTCCTTTGAACCCAATGGCATTTGTGGGACATACTAAAAAGCAATAGAGGCACTCGACACAGCCATTGTCCTGATTCTCAAGTGTTTCAGGAAGCCTGAGTCCGGTCGGGCAGTAATCCCTGCACTTTGTACATCCATCCTTGCACAAGGTCTTGTCAAAAGTGAAACCGTTAAAGACCATGTCTTCTTTTATAAAGTTATCCTGCCTGAGTCCGGACAGGAAAAGGAGGTGACCAAATAATTTTGTAGAACACAAATAATTAAAAAACGGTGTGTTCCGCACGGCAAGAAAGTATCGCTGACGTTTTGGGCTGTGAATGAAAGAAACGAGCGGGTTTGCCTTTGGTTCCTTGAATTTTCTGGTGATTGCAGATAAATCTAAGGATTTGACGAATTCATGATAATCGTTTGTAAGTATTCCTTCGTCCTCTGCGGCTTTCAATGTTTTCACCTTGTGGTAGTTAAATTTAGCAATTCTCGCACAGGTTAAATCAATAAGGTAGGGGTCGGTGCCTACGATGATAAGTCCTGTGCACAGGGGAGTTCCCCGTGTAGGCCCAAGCCCTTCCATGCTAATGAGTCCATCAACGATGTGAAGGTGTGGTTTTATCTTTTTGTTGATGTTGAGGATATTTTTTGCCAGGCTCTTATGAGTCTTTTTCTTGCTTTCCTGTCCGACGAGGCATCCGATCATATTTTTCAGGCATACACTCATTCCCACTTCAAAATGTGTCTTCAGTTTGGGTAGGTTAATGAAAAAATCAGCATCCAGGCATTCCTTTGCAACATCTGACGTTACCCCATTTTCAAACGTCACCTCTACCTTTTCAGAATAATTTAAATCGACCACCTTGACGCCGTAATGCTCACCCAATTTGTCAATGCCCAGCCGGGAGATTACGCTAATGCCATTTCTATAAAACCCACTATTCGTGCCCTCACCCATGGTTAGGTTTTTGTATCCATTCTCCATAAGGAATTCAATAACTGCACCAATGATCCTGAGGTCTGTAGTATTGCCCGTTAAGGCATTCATGTTACTGTTTAGGTTGGGTTTTAAAAATATCTTTGCAGTTTTTGAAGCGGGCAGCAGGTCTTTATATTTTTTCAAGGTATGAAACAACGCATTCCTAATATCATCTTTGGAATAAGCACGCATGATGTCTAATCTGAATCCCGAGTCGGCAGGCTTTGTTAAAATCTCTTCAAAATTTGATTTTACAGACAGGGTGTTCATATTTTTCAGTCCTTTTTATTTTAATGCTAAGGAATTTTAAACTAACCACAAAGTCACGAAGACACTGGGTATTTTTTTGTGTTTTTTGCTTGTTCAATCGTCCTCAATTGAACCGAAATGTTTCGGTTCAGGCTACAAGCCTGAACCAGCAGTGATAAGTCGTTGGGTTTTGTCTTTTAAAACCCAAACTAATTTAATGTTCAGGAATTTCAATCTTGTATAATTTCCCCTCTAGAAAGAGGGGATAAAGGGGTGTGTATGTTTGCCGTAACACACCCCCAGCCCCTCTTTCTAGAGGGGAGCTTAAAAGTCGCTGCCACAGGCAACCTAATTTATCCTTAATTATACCAGAAATTTTCAGACTTTGAAGTAGTTTTTATACAATCTCGTGATTTGTCTTCTTATAGTGTTAATTTGGATGCGGCTTTGCTGTGGTATGCGCTTCTCTAACGATGGATTTTACAGCTTCAAGCACAGCAGAGACCTCTATTTTTTCCATACACTCTTTATAGACGCTATGATTGCAGACATCCTCATCACAGCCAAATCTACAGGGAAAATCTTTTTCTACCACTCTATGCGTGTTTCCATACGGACCGGTTTCCTTGCTCTTTGAAGGCCCGAAGATAGCTACTGTTGGTGTTTTCATGGCAGAGGCGATGTGAAGAGGGGCGCTGTCGTTGCAGATAAACAAGTCCAATTTTTCTATGATACCTGAAAGCATCCTCAGATTTGTTTTTCCCGCAAGATTGACCGCTGCATGGTCCATCTTCATTATTATCCCGTCAATGAATTCCTTCTCCTCTGGCGATCCGGTAAATATAACCTGTGCCTCGTATTCTGTTATAATGCTGTCAGCAAGTGCTGCGAATCTGTCAGGAAACCATGCCTTTAGTTTCTTCCGGCTTCCGGGATGAATACCCACCAAAAAATCTTTACGGTGAATTCCTTCCTGCGTGAGAAATGAATCAACGGCCTTTTTCTCTTCGGCATCCAGATACATCCCCCATTCGATTGTGTCATTTCTGCCGCCTAAATGTCGGATGATATCCAGATGGTAATCAATTCTGTGTTTTATCTTTTCGTATGGGACAACATGGGTGAGCAAGTATCCTCCGCCACCGGCACGGTAACTCACTCTATATCGGCTCTTGCTTACATATGCCAACAACAGGATATCTCGTATATCTGCCCTTGCCTCTATGACCAAATCATACGTTTTGGACCTGAGAATCTTCAAAATTTTAAAGTAATCCTTGGCAGCCGCTCTAAAATTTCTCGGATAAAACCAGAATGCATCATACGTGAGAATTGCATCAATAT
>JAUSDH010000267.1 GCA_030650655.1 Candidatus Brocadiaceae bacterium | reverse complement strand
GCTACGAGATTTCCAAGTTCTGCGTGCTCCCTGGGCAGGATTTTAGCTGCTTTTGCCTGCAACTCCTGGAATACGTAAGTTAACTGTTCGAGACCACGAGAATTTATGGCCTCGAAGAAGCTGCTCTTTTTTATACCATCGGGGGGTGCTATCACTTCACGAGCGAAGTCATCTTCCTCGAGAACTTGCAGAAGATGTCGCCCTGAAGTATGCTCCTCAAGGTGATAAAAGACTAATGCCTTAAGCTGATGTTCAAAATCCATTCGCAAGGGTCTATTTCCTCGTGCCTCAAGCGGAGGCATGCCGATAAAAATATTTTCAACAGGTTGCCACAATTCGTGAAACGATGGTGCGTGTTGTTCTTTGTCTTGAGGATGAAAGGTGCGCGGCATTTTTCGTAACTCCTATAGCTAAGGGTTTTTACGAATAATTTTCCGGGCACATTTTGCTAAATTGTCAAGAGAAATATCTCCTCAAAACTGTATTTTTTTCTCATTTTTTCTGATACCAGTATTACGCAATTTCCTAACCGGACAACGCTGAAAGAAAATGAGAATTCCTATACTATTAAATTAGTCACTACAAATACTAATTAGCACAGATGCTAGCACACGTATTTGTATGAGTCAATGAAAAACAAATCCATTTTAATTGACTTATTCAAGTTCGTTTATATAATGCAATTTCTTAATATAATGGTTTCTATTTTAGCCATTAAGTCACCAAGATACAAAGTGATTTCAATGAGAAATAAATCGAAAATAATTCGTAATACTTTAGTATTTTGAAAAAATACCGCGAAAATCTCCGTTAGGAGCGATATGTTTATAGACAAACCATTATGCCACAATCAAGCTCCATCGGAGCTAAGGTTTTGTATATCACATTTTTCTATAAACATTTCACCCCTACGGGGTTATTTTTCAAAAAAGCAAAGTGTTACAATAATTCTTTAGAACTCTGTGCCTTTGTGACTTCGTGGCAGGATATTTATAAAATGGATATTGGTATATTTGGCGGGTCATTTAATCCCATTCATATTGGACATCTTATTGCTGCTGAAGAGATATTCCAGCAGCGGGGGTTATCAAAAGTGATATTTATACCAACTGGAATATCTCCTCATAAAGAATCAGGTGATTTGATAGATTCATCTCATCGGTATAGAATGGTAAAAGGTGCAATAAGCGACAACGTGCATTTTGAGGTTTCTGACATCGAAATTAAACGTTCGGGGAAATCATACACCATTGATACAATAAAGATTTTAAGGGAGAAATACGGAGAAGAACATAATTTATATCTGATTATGGGAACAGACATGATAACTGAAATAAGTACCTGGAAAGACATTAACATACTTTCCGTGATGTGTCATTTTATAGTGGTTAATCGTCCTATGATTACGACAAATGGAATTTCTAAATCCCCGTCTCTGGAATGCGGACTTAGGGGGATTAAGGTATTTTCAAATGAAAAAATCGCAGAAATCAAGAGACTAAAAGTCACAATACCAACCATTGGTACATCCTCCACCGAAATTCGGGAAAGATTACGCAGTGGACGGAGCATACGATACTTAGTCCCGCAATGTGTGGAAGATTATATTAGAACTCATAATTTATACATAAAATTACCATAAACTATAGAGACAGAAAGTACATCGAAGCTTATTATCCTCTCTTTGTTAAAGAGAGAAATTTCCTCTCCCCATGTGGACAATGTCATTGAATTAAGGGAGAGATCTTTTCTCTTTGAGGTAAAGCCCGAAGGGCTGATAGAGTATAGCCCAGGGGTGACAGCCCTGGGACAAAGATTTAATAATATTAGCCCTAAAAGGGCGACACAATATCTTAAATAATGACATTGCCTATGGTGGGAGAGGGCTAGAGTGAAGGGTATATTCTGACTAAAAACACTATAAGAGACTATAAAATGAAGCGTTATCAATGTATATTATTTATAATATTATTCCTGTTATCGCTGAATAGAATAAGTTTTGCTCAGGGGAATATTGTAGACTATTTCTTGAAAGACCCAAAAGCTTGGGGCGACACAAAGAAAATAATCCATAAGGAGCCGACAAAAATTGTCGTTACCGGAGGATTGGAGGGATTGTGTTTTAACCTTTCAGAATTAACGGATGGGGATGTAGTCGCCCTGGTTTTTATTGATACACAGAAATCTGAAAAACTGCAACATAAGAGGTTTTGCAATGCAGAGGACAAACTGGCACAGGGTAAAAACAGGGTCGTCTCTGTAATTACCAGAAATTCCGGGAATCGTACACAATTTCATTATAAATTTCTCCTTCAGAGGAACATCAATAACGAACCGATTACAATCTATAATAACGCGAATCCCGTTCTGGAAAGTACGTACGACGGCAGTCAGCCGGTAAGAGATATTTCCAATCTATCAGGGATTGAACTGTGCGAAATTGAAGTTCGTGATTGGTAACATTTGCACGCATAGGCTTATGATCCACAAATATAAATCCTGTTAATCTTGTCTGTTTTTTTGTGCTATAGTATTGACACAAAAACACCCCTCACCCAAACCCTCTACCACAAGGGGCGAGGGCGATTTCCCTCCCTTGATGGGAGGGATTAAGGGAGGGTGAGATACTTTCAAGCTCCTTTGCCCATAAGTGTCTGCTGTTTATAAACCTCTTTTCTCCATTTTTGATCATGGCAGGAACATATTTTCAAGAGGACGGGTTTTCGCAAGTATTTACAACCCCCTTCAATCCCTATTTTTTTAAGGGGGATTTGGTTGCGGCGTAGTTGCGCTATGAGAAAGATAAAAAAGGCTGTCCTTATTTACGATGACAAGTGCAGTTTGTGCCGTGGGTGTATGAAATGGATTGAATTACATGCTATAGAGAAGGATGTCTTTGAGTTTATTCCATGCCAATCAGAGGAACGCAAATATCGGTTCCCGGAAATAACAGATAAAGCCTGCCAAAAATCTTTCCACATAGTGCTTCCCAATAATAAGATATTGGCGGGAGACAAGGCATTACCAGAGGTACTTAATCGGTTGAAGGGCGTTAGGTGGTTGTCTATCCTATTCAAGATGCCTATAATCAAGTCGTTTTTGTATGTTATTTATCGCTGGGTCGCCAACAACAGGTTCATCATTTCGCAGACGATAAAACCTCTGACTGAGGAATAAGTAAATATTATTCTAATACTTTTCTTACAAATCCCCCACATGCATCAAGCCTTTTTTTGGCTTCCGCATATTCTAAGCCCAGTTTCTGCATAACAATGGCAACTTTGGCATTACCATAGGCATCAGTTAGCAATTTTTTGGCATCATCACGATTGACACCCGTAACAGCAGTAATAATGCGTTCGGCACGGTCAGTGAGTTTTGCATTCATAGCCTTCAGGTCTACCATAAGGTTCTCATAGACCTTGCCTAACTTGATCATCGTTGCTGTTGACAGCATATTCAGTATGAGCTTGGTGGCTGTACCGGCCTTCATGCGGGTTGAGCCTGTTATGACTTCAGGTCCTACAATTGGTCTGATGATAACGTCTACTTCAAAAGTTGGTGTGGTTTCCAGGTTGCAGCATAAAAAGACGGTCTTTGCGTTACGCTTCTTTGCTTCAAATAAAGCGCCCATGACATACGGAGTTGTGCCACCGGTGGTAATACCCACGACGACGTCGCGGTGATTCACCTCTTTTTGCTGGATGTCTTTTGCTCCATTTTCCGGCAAGTCTTCCGCGCCTTCTACTGACTGGAAAACAGCCTTTTCACCGCCTGCAATGATTCCTACAACCATGTTTGGGTCAGTGCTGAAAGTAGGAGGGCATTCCGCTGCGTCCAATATTCCTAATCTTCCGCTGGTTCCGGCGCCAACGTAAATAAGACGGCCACTTTCCTTTGAAATAGCGTGAACGATCAGGTCAACAGCCTTTGCAATGCTTTGTCGTTCTTTATGCACCGCCGAAAAGACCATTGCATCCTCAACATTGATGGTGTCGATAATTTCCAGGGTGGTCTTGCTGTCAATGGTAATGGTGCGTGGATTGCGCTGTTCGGTCAGAAGTTTGGAACGGTCTTTTATTTCCATGTTAATGCGTATATTAACAATGTCGCTAAAGATTGTCAAAGAATATTTACAAAAGAAGGTATGCGTGTTATAAATATATTTGAGTAAATGAAACTCAGCGCTTAAATTCCATGAGTATAAAATTAAAAGACAAACTCAAAAATCTTACAACCTCACCCGGTGTTTACCTTATGAAGGATGTCAAACACAAGGTAATCTATGTGGGTAAGGCCAAGAACCTGAAAAATCGGGTAAAGAGCTATTTCAAAAAAAGCCCGGACTACAGGCTATACACGGAGTATCTGGTACGGCGTGTTGCCGATATTGACTTTGTGCTTACCGAAACAGAGAAGGAAGCCCTTATTCTTGAAAATAACCTCATCAAGCAATTTAAACCAAAGTTTAATATCAACCTCCGCGATGACAAGACCTTTATAAGCATCAAACTGGAGGTCAACAAAAAATTCCCATATCCAAAGGTAGTGCGGCAGATCGAAGATGATGGTTCGATGTATTTCGGCCCTTATGCCTCTTCAAGGGCGGTAAGGGAGACGTTGCGGTACATTAATGACACAATTCCCATACGCAAATGTCCTGATAACGTATTTAAAAATAGGGTAAAACCGTGCCTCTATTACCAGATTTATAAGTGCCTGGGGCCGTGTTGTGATCTGGTGGATGAGGTTACTTATCAGGGGCTGATAGATCAGGTGATATTGATTCTAAAAGGCAAGCAGGAAGACCTTATCGGCATCCTGAAACAGCAAATGTATGAGGAATCTAAGGCGATGCGGTACGAAAAGGCGGCAAAGATACGAGACCGCATTCGGGCTATTGAAGAAACAGTCGAAAAACAGAGGATACATTCCATGACATTCGTAGACCGCGATGTCTTCGGTTATTATATGAAGGGCAATGAGGTTTATATCGAGGGAATGTTCATTCGGTTGGGAAATATGGAAGATGTGGCATCATATCATTTCTCTACAAATCATAATACTATCGAAGAAGTATTTCGGTCATTTCTCAATCAGTTTTATAGTCAGACAAGATTTATACCATCCGAGGTGATTATTCCTGTGCAATCTGCAGATGCAAAGTTGCTTGGGGAATGGCTCAGTGAAAGGAAAGGCAAGAAGGTGGAAGTGATATATCCTCAGCGGGGGGACAAGGTGCGGCTTATTGAAATGGCACAAAAGAATGCAGAGAATGCCTATCTGGTGTCACGTGTTCACGAAGAGGACTTTGCAAGGACGTTACAGAGCTTAAAGGAAACCTTAAAATTAAAACAAATACCGGAACGTATCGAGTGCTTCGATATTTCCAATATATTTGGCAAGCACTCCGTGGGGTCTATGGTCACCTTTGAACAGGGGAAGCCGAACAAATCCAGATATAAAAGATTTAAGATTAAAACCGTTGGTCAAATCGATGATTATGCCATGATGTATGAGGTGTTAACAAGAAGATGCAAAAGGGCTGTGGAAGAAGGTGATTTGCCAAACTTGATTGTGGTGGATGGTGGCAAGGGGCAGTTAGGAGTGGCTTTGAAAGTATTTGAGGAACTGGCAATAGGTAACGTTGATTTAATTGCCCTGGCAAAAGGCAGAACTGAAAGCAGTGTAACAGGCGAAAAGATTGGCGAACAGGTCTTTTTGCCTCATATATCAGAACCCATCATGCTCAGTCCTTCTGCGCCTGAACTCCTATTCCTTGATAAGGTGCGTGACGAGGCACATCGCTTTGCAATTACATATCATAGAAAGCTACGGGATAAGGAGTATTATAAATCGCCATTGGACGAGATTCCCGGAATTGGGACGGTACGTAAAAAGGCGTTAATGAAGTGCTTTGGCAGTATTGAAGGCATACGAAACGCAACAATCGAACAATTGATCGAAATCAGCAAACTGCCGCCAAAGCAGGCAAATGATATATTTAATTATTTTCACAAGACAGAAGCGGTGCAGATTAACCACAAATGAACACGAATGGTTCTTGCTGGTTCAGGCTTGTAGCCTGAACCAAAACAGTTCGGTTCAATCGAGGACGATTGAACCAGCAAAAATCCCATCACCAAAAGGGAAGAGTAATTTCTCCCTCCCTTTGATGGGAGGGAATAAGGGAGGGTGTTGTATTTTCGTAAGAAGGAATGTGGCTCGTGATGCATAGTATAATTTCTTATTTGTGTATATTCGTGGCTAAATATTAAGGACGTATATATGATAACGGCAGAAATTATTACCATCGGGACTGAAATCATTTCGGGACAGATTGTGGACACAAATGCTCCTCATATTGCTCAAAATTTGTCAGAAAA
>JAUSDH010000066.1 GCA_030650655.1 Candidatus Brocadiaceae bacterium | reverse complement strand
ATCGATTTGCAGTCTGTATTGATACGGATGATCCTGATTTATTAACTCCTCACAAGATATATCGGGTCTTACCAGATGAAGACGCTAAGAAGTCAAATTACGTTCGTATTATTGACAACGAGGGTGAGGATTATTTATATCCTGCTGATTATTTTGTTTTTGTGGAATTTCCAACCGAAGTTGAGCAAGCATTATCAAAAGAAAAACAAGAGAAGATAAAGAAATAACATATTAGGAGCATTGAAAGATGAGTAAATATGAAATAATTATTTATTGGAACGAAGAGGATCAATCTTTTATTGCCGAAGTTCCGGAGTTGCCTGGCTGTGTTGCTGACGGCGCTACATATAAGGAAGCACTTACCAATGTTGAAGTTATTATTCAGGAATGGATTGTGACTGCAAAAGAATTGGGGCGTCCTATCCCTCAACCTAAAGGCAGGTTGGTTTTCTCATAAAAATTATGTGCACATAGACGCATTGTACATAAAAACAAAAGAGATATTTTGCAATGGAAAATAAGATTATTGATAAATTTCCAAAATGCCCTATAATAAATCAAAACAAACTACTGAAATTTCATTAATTTCATTATAATTCTATCCTAATTTGAGATATGTGTATCCATTTCAATTTTGATTTCAAAAAAGCTGCTCAGTCCCTGAACTACCTTGCAAAAAAGTTCGGCGGAAAGATAAATAAAATGATGGCCATAAAGCTTATTTATTTTGCCGATAGGTATCACTTACGCAAATATGGTCGACCTGTAACAAATGATGAATATGTTGCAATGGGATATGGTCCGGTAGGCTCTAAAACGAAAGATATTGCTGAAAATACCTCTTTTCTGGATACAATTGAGAGTGAATATAATAAACAATATATCGAAAAACAAGGCATTTATGATATTCAGTCTGTACACGAAGTAGATATGAATGTTTTCTCAGATTCTGATATTGAGGCGTTGGAGTTTGCAATAAAATATTTCGGACATCTCGACCAATTTCAGCTTGCAAAAGTTTCCCATGCATACCCGGAATGGAAAAGGTTTGAAAAGAAGTTGGAGTCAGGTAGTGGTTCTGTATTTAACATGGATTACGAAGATTTCTTTAAAGATGCAGTGCCTGGAAACGAGCATTTAGTCCCATTAGAAGGTAAGGACTTATTTGTTATGGATACTGACGATAAAGAAGAAATGTTGAATTATGTAAAAGAACAAATGGAACTTAAAAACCAATGGGAGCAAATTCCTGATTGATATCCCGCCCGATATACAAATCAAGTCTACAATACAACCCGGTTCTGTCTACTACTTTACAGAAAAAAGCTTTACTAATCCAGAGCCACATTATTTTATAGTTATAAATAAAGCCCCTCTAAAGGACAAATTCTTAATCCTGGTTAATTCAACCTCACAAGTTGAAAAAGCTATAAAGCGTAGACGTCATATTCCTAATACTCTTGTAAAAATAGACAACACTGAATATACGATTTTTACAAGAGTATCTGTCGTGGATTGTAATTCGGTAATTAAAAAGACCATTGAAGAAATAGTCTCTCTTCTAAAAAGCAAGCAATTAGCATGTAAGCCGGAAATGCCGATTGGTATTATTGAAAAACTTCGAGAGGCTGTTATTGCAAGCCCAATTGTGGAAAATTACATAAAAGAAATGTTAAAAGCATGAGGATTTAACATGTTGACAAACCGTTCACCTTAACCCTTCATGTCGTTGAAAACTGTTTTGAACGTTTTCTCATTGAAAATGGAAATAGGGTAAACATACAGTTTTATCAGAAAGATTGCTGGCTTTTTTCTTTAACGAATATTTTACGGTAATTTTACATCGTAGTCTATTGTTACCGCAGTGTCTCCGTATTCTTTATCGAGCTTGATTGGCTGGTGACAGACTACCGCATCAATGAAACACGCACCCTGATTATCGTCCCTGCAATAATAGAAGCTCACAGAAATTTTTAAATCTGTATTTTTTTCTTCAGACGTTGTCTTACCAGAAATTTTTATAGGCAATTCAGGCTTCTCTATCCTCACTTCCCGATTGGACTGTTCAAACTGAATGCCATTATCAGCATTGATACGATATACCAGCGGTGCATCAGGATTCAAATGATACCCCCTGGGAAGATTTATGTTTAATGTTAGTTGTATATCAGAACCCATTTTCAGGGTTTTCAAAGGCAACTCTACCAACCTTGCAAATGGCGGCATTATAGGCTGTAGTGTATTTTCCGAAACCTCCATTTTGAGCCCTTTAATCTGCAGAGTACGCACCTCTTTTGTTTTCATATCGAGCACGCGAATAGCATGGTTATTGGTATCAGCGATGTACAGTTTATTATTGGCGAAGCTGAGACCTCCGGGTTCGTAGAACTGAGGGTCTTTACCGTCAGTGAATCCTGCATGTCCATCCCCTGAAAAAGTGATACTCGTATTATCAACCGGATTTACTATCTTAATTTTATGGTTATACGTATCTGCAACATAGATAAGACCATTATAATTTGTTACACCAAGAGGATGCTGTAAACGCACCTCCTCCCCTTTTCCATCCACATCGCCAAAGACAAAGAGGTCTTGTCCGACAATTGTCTTCACTCTATTTTCTTTCATATCCGCATAGCGAATTGCACTTACCTCGCTATCTGCAAAATAGAGCATTGAATCAGAAGCAGTGATGCCACTGGGTTGAGCCAGTGCGCTCTTATCTAATAAACCGTCTATGCACCCCTCTCTTCCACTCCCTGCAAAAGGCTGGAATACGGTAGTTTCCAAATCCATTATCCAAATCTGATGAGCACCAGCCATGGCTATGTAGAGTTTCCCTTCAACATAAGCCATGTCCCAGGGTGAATTTACTGGAGAGAATGTTCCCATTCCGCCGGTATCCATAAATGCCGCCTGTTTGCTGGTACCTGCAATTGTTGTAACTATCTTTGCCTTCAAATCCAGTTTACGAATGAGATGATTCTCCGTATCCGCTACATATAAGTTATCCCCTTGCAGAGCCATCCCCTGTGGATGATGAAAGCTTGCATCTTTAAAGTCACCATCGTTCCTGCCTGTTTCACCATTACCAGCAATGTCAAGGACTTCGCCTTCCATATTTGTAATAACAATCCGGTTGTGGTTTGAATCCGCAATGAACAATCGTTTTGATGTCTCATCTGCCAGTATTTTACCTGGAAAAGAAAGGAAACTCGGACCCAGTTTGTACTTTTCCAATGAAAGAGGAATGGGCTTTTCATTGATAAGATTTTTAGAACGGAAATCGGAGGACAGCTTTCCAATAAGTTTATCGAGAATCTCATAATGTCCCTCTCCTGTATCTGATCCTACAATATTTCCCTCAGGATCAATCAGTACAAGCGTGGGCCATGCCCTGGCTCCGTAGGCCTGCCAGATTGCGAAATTAGAGTCGTTGATCACCGGATGTTCGATTCCATACCGGAGGATGGCCTGCCGGATATTTTCCGCTTCCCGTTCATTTTGAAATTTTGCAGAATGCACTCCAATAACTACCAATTCTTTTGGGTATTTTGCTTCTAATTTTTTGAGGTCGGGAATGATGTGCATGCAGTTGATACAGCAATACGTCCAGAAATCCAGGAGTACCATCTTCCCCTTTAAATCAGCGAGGGTCAGTGGTCTTGAAACATTGAGCCAGGCAGTGCCGCCTGTCAGTTCAGGGGCAGGAATACTTTTTTTCTGTGCCGATGCCATAGGTATTCCTCCGAAGGAAAAGAAGGCGATTATTAAGAGAAGCAGTGTTATCGTTCGAGGAGAACGGCTTGAAAAGGGTTGAATGTTCCTCATAGTTGTTTTACTTCTTGTCCTTTTTACGCCTGAACAAATATTTCCCATAGAATACGTAACCAACGATAATTAAAGTCACCACGCTGATAATGAAATACGCTAATTCAAAAGGCATAATTTTTTCCGACCTATCAATAGTTGCAAGAATCATTACACATTAAATCTGAAATGCACGATATCTCCGTCTTTCATAACGTATTCCTTCCCTTCAAGCCTTAAAAGGCCTTTTTCTTTGACCTTTTGTTCTGAACCCAAGGCAATAAGATCGCCGTAATTGTAAGTCTCCGCGCAGATAAATCCCCGTTCAAAATCAGAATGAATTACCCCTGCAGCCTGCGGGGCTTTGGTTCCCTGTTTAATCGTCCATGCCTTTACTTCCTTCGGACCTGCCGTAAAATAGGTAATCAGCCCCAGCAAGCTGTAAGTTTCACGGATCAGCTTCTCTAGCCCTGACTCATCTATCCCCATTTCTTGATAGTAGGTCTTTCTCTCCTGCAACTCCATCTGAGCAATTTCTGATTCGATATCGCCTGAAATAACCACGCATTTGGAATTTTCTTTCTTTGAATAATCGGCAACAATATCAATATATTGTTTATCCTGATCATAATCAAAGACGTTAATAACGTATAACACCGGTTTTGCAGTCATCAAATGCAGGTCTTCAATGTGTTTTTTTTCTTCATCCGTCAGGGTTAATAATCTCACAGGCTTACTGTTATTTAAGCCATCTCGCACTTTTTTCAGCGCATCGATGGAGGCAATAATATTTTTATCCCCTGTCTTCACCAGCTTTTCATTTTTGGTCAATCGCTTTTCTACGGTGTCCATATCCGCAAGGATCAATTCCGTATTAATAATTTCAATATCCCTGATCGGGTGTACGCTCCCCTCCACGTGAATGATATCGCTTTTTTCAAAACAACGTACTACGTGTAAAATAGCATTGACACTTTTAATATGCCCAAGAAATTGATTCCCCAAGCCCTCACCCTGGCTGGCGCCCTTTACCAAGCCGGCTATATCAACAAATTCAACGGTTGCAGGGACAATCTTTTCAGTGGTGATTATTTCGGCTGTTCTGTCAAGCCGCTGATCCGGCACAGCAACGATACCCTTATTGGGGTCGATAGTACAAAATGGATAATTTGCAGCGGCGGCTTTGGCCGATGTCAATGCGTTAAAGATGGTGGATTTCCCAACGTTTGGTAGTCCAACGATACCACAATTTAAACCCATAGTATTGTTCCTTATCCTATTTTGAAAAATGCTCTATGATAAAAAGTAAATGATAACGAGTTATACTCTAATTCGCAATAATTTATAGTAAAAATCCAGGCACAAAAGGATTGTAAAAAAGTAAACATTCGGTAAACACATCTTACACATGTCATTCCCGCATGTTTCCCCGTTCCCCGTCTTCACGAGGACAAGCTTAGCGGGAATCCAGGCGTGTGCTGATGGGCGGTGGATTCCCGATAAAAGCATTCGGGAATGACAACCTTGTCCTCACGAAAGTG
>JAUSDH010000256.1 GCA_030650655.1 Candidatus Brocadiaceae bacterium | reverse complement strand
AAATTAGAGGACTCAGGTCTTCGGTATTGCATCTTCGGACACATTGCTGATAACCATCTACACGTAAATCTCCTGCCGCAGAACGATGAAGAATCTGAGCGAGGATGGCAGCTTTATCGCCAAATAGCCCGACAAATCATTGCCTGGGGTGGCACCATTTCCGCGGAGCATGGTGTTGGTAAGATAAAAAGAGAGTACCTTTTGGACATGTTTGACAGATCGGGACTGAGGGAGATGTCTCTGATTAAAAAGGAACTCGATCCATGCTTAATTTTGGGCAGAGGGAATATAATTCCAGAAGAGTTTTTAAACGACTGACTACTTTCTTTTAGCATCCGCCCTTTGAATGCCGTGCTGCTGCTATAAAAAACATAAAAATAAAAAATATTCTTTGAAAGCCTTAAAATTCAAAGTAGAATGCTGCTGCATCCAACGACATAAAAATTCGCAAAGACACGTAGGGGCGAAGCATTTGCTGATAATAAATTTGAATGCAGTCTTATATTCTGGACAGCAAATGCTTCGCCCCTACAACAACATTGAAATTCCTGTACATAAATATAGGTTCTGATATCTTGTAACATTTTATTTTTCCCGTAAGCAAAACACCCTATGAGTAAAAGGTGGATATTTTCCCCTCCCAATAAGTCATTGCAGTCAGAGATTGCCGGTAAGCTCAAAATATCACACCTGCTCGCACAAGTCCTCATCAACCGTGGTATAACTGATATCACTTCTGCCAGGAATTTTCTCCAACCTCAGATTGCTGCACTGGGAGACCCTTCCCTTCTGCCCGATATTGAAAAGGCATCTATCCGGATTAACGAGGCCGTACGCAAGAAAGAAAAAATTGTCATCTACGGCGATTATGACGTTGATGGCCTGTCAGCGACAGCGCTCATGTACCGGTGCTTGAAATTGATAGGGGCACAGGTCAGTTACTATATACCGGAAAGGTTGGGGGAGGGATACGGTCTCAATACAGATGCCATTAAGAAACTGAAGGAAGGCGGAGCAGACGTCATTTTGACGGTAGATTGCGGTATCAACGCATGTCGGGAGGCAGATGTCGCACGCACTTTTGGCATTGATCTGATTATTACCGACCATCATCAACCCGGTCAGGAAATACCGAATGCCTTTGCGGTAGTCAATCCGAAATTAAAAACAGCCCAATGTGCCTTTAAGCATTTTTCGGGTGTTGGTATCGCCTTCAAACTGGCATGGGCCATTGGGCAGCACTTTTCCCCCCATAAAAAGGTATCTACGGAATTCAAGGACTTCTTGTTAAATGCCGTGGGGCTGGTGGCGCTGGGTACGATTGCCGATGTGGTGCCGCTCCTGGGTGAAAATCGTATCCTCACAAAATATGGACTCAGCGCACTGCAATACACGGAAATTCCAGGATTGCGGGCGCTTCTTGATGTAGCAGACCTTTCCAATACAAATCTCGATGCCTCTCATGTGGGATACCGTCTCGGCCCCCGGTTAAACGCACCTGGCCGCGTAGGCAATGCGGGTATCGTAGTCGAGATGCTGACCACGACATGCAGAGAGAGGGCTGTGGAAATTGCAAACTTTCTGGACAGTGAGAATAAAAGGAGACAGGATCTTCAGGTTGATATCTTGGTATCAGCCAGAAAAAAGGTCATGAATGAAATTAACCTTGATGAAACAGCCGCCATCGTATTGGCAGACCAGGCGTGGCATCCCGGAATTATTGGGATTATTGCCTCAAAAATTGTGGAGGAATTTAACCGTCCTACGGTGATGATTGCTATAGCGGAGGATATAGGTCACGGTTCTGCACGCTCTATTCCTTCATTTCACCTACTGGAAGCCCTGGAATATTGTAAAGGCAAGTTGCTTTCTGTGGGAGGTCATGCACAGGCTGCTGGGCTCAAGATACACCCGGATAACATTAACGAATTCCGCCAGATGCTCAATAGTACGACGTCTCAAAGACTCAGCAAGGCAGACCTGGTACCCCTCTTGAATATTGATGCGGAAGTCACGCTTTCAATGTTATCGAAGGCGTTAGTAGCAGAGCTTGCGCGTCTGTCCCCTTATGGTGAAGGAAATCCCCTTCCTCTGTTTGCCGCCATGAATGTAAAAGTGGTTGGCCAGCCGCGTCGTATCGGTTCGAAGGGACAGCATCTGAGCTTTTATGTAAAACAGGGGGATGTTGCTATCAGAGCCGTTGCTTTTGGGATGGGAGAACAATTTGAAAGGCTACAAAAAAATGGAAAAACGTGTTCTCTTGCCTTTGCGATAAAAATAAATAATTGGATGGACAGCGAGAACCTGGAACTGGAGGTTAAGGACATAAAATTTGAGTAATGAATAATGAACACTGTCGATATCCCAGGGGAATGGGAGCAATCTGCTGACCAGATAAAACAAGACGCAAAAACCTGTATTGTTACGTGTATCATTATCGGCAAGAACGATAGTGGCAAAAGCACCTTTTGTAAGTATCTGGTTCACACATGGACGGCTTCCGAAATACGTGTTGGGTACGTCGATAGTGACGTAGGGCAATCCACCATAGGCCCACCAACCACGGTAGGTCTAAAGATATTCAACACCCCTCCGAATCAACATGATTATTCAAATTTCTTGGAGTTGCATTTCGTGGGAAATACCTCCCCTGAGGGTTTTTTGCTGCAAACCCTCCATGCGGTAAAAAGGATGGCAGATAAATCCCATCAACAAGGCTCACAAATAACCCTTGTAGACACGACAGGCTTTGTCGGCGGCCCTGTTGCCCGTATCTTTAAACTGCACAAAATAGAAATGCTCCGTCCCCAATGGATTGTTGCTTTACAAGCAGAAGACGAAATGGAACACCTCTTGAGAGGATACGAAAAAATGGGGTGGCGTGTCATAAGACTGACATGCTCGAAACAGGTAGCAGCCCGTTCGCAGGCTGAAAGGCAGAAATACAGAAACGAACGATACAAAGCATATTTCAAATCGGCAAAGGTAATAAATTGCCCCATCCACAAAGTGGTATTTCCCTCTGGCATTTTAGGTACTGGTCAAAGGATAAATCTCCAAGAATTACCAAAAGAAACCTATATGTCTGATACGAAATATCTGTATATAGAAAAATGCGGGTCTGAACTCCTGATAGTAATTGATCGGCTGGTTGAGTCGATGCCTTTCTACAAATTAAAAGAGTATTTTAGTGTTACCTCGATTGCATGTATAGAGAGATTCGAATTGAAAGACCTCCTTGTGGGCCTGAACGACAAGGACGGCAATACCCTGGGACTGGGTACAATTATTGATTTAGACCCTTTGGATGATAAACTAACCCTCTTTACCCCGGTACAGGATATTCACAAGGTAACTGCAATATATTTAGGAAACATAAAGGTTGAGCAGGGAGAAAAGGAGTGTGGGAAAATGAGGCATGTTCGTTATTTATAGCGTAAGTTACCATAATGATGCTACCTGTAGGGGCAATTCATGAATTGTCCCTACGTTCGTGTTCAGGAATTTCAATCGTTTATAATTCCCCTCTAAAAAGAGGGGATAAAGGGGCATAAGCGTTAACTTAAGAA
>JAUSDH010000248.1 GCA_030650655.1 Candidatus Brocadiaceae bacterium | reverse complement strand
AAATTCATGGTCAAACCTGAGTCAACGGGATAAGCATATCTTTTAAAATATCAAATCTGTTTCAATCCTTTCCATAATTTGAGATAGTTTCTTGTCCAATCAGTTTTTTCATCACATCTCCCATCTGGTAATAAAAACCTGCCGTATGTAAACTCGTTGGGAATTTGAGGACCTCGTAGTCATAATGATGCATGATGATGCATGAACTCGTGAACGAGGGGATATAGGAATGTCTTCGGGGCAAGCACTGCCTCCCGTATCGCAGTATTATTGCTAATGATGATATTCCCACTCTTGTGCGTTCCGTAGACTTTTCGCTTCAGCTTGCCGTCTTTCAGGGAATGGTTTTGTCGCTTATCATTTACCGTGAGCTGAGGGACAGGAACTGACAGAGACCGTGCCATTTCTTCCAATCACCCTTGTCCCAGAACCTGTCTTTCCTATGCATCCATTGAAGTTAAGAGCCTTTTTGTATAGTTTGTTGCTACTTTATTGGGCTGAAATGGGGTATCCTTTATGCTATTGGATTTCCTATAAACTGCTTTATTGCTTTGTTTCCAGAACATGGATAACTCCAGGTGATTTGTTTAATAAAAATATACAATACATTGTTACGGTAACTATTCTATCACGACAATTTTTTTAATTGACAATCTATATTTTTAATATATCCTTACGCATTAATTGATTTTCTGTTCGAATGTAATTTTGTTGAACGTTATTAAGCTAATTAGTGTCATAAAAGGAGTTTTATTGCATGAACCCTCTTTCTAAAAATTTTGTGCGCGCCAGTCTGGTGTATTTCTTCATTGCAGCCATACTCGGCACAATAATGATTTCAATGAAAAGCTACCCGGCCCAACTGCTCTTTACCCACGTCCACTTAAACCTTTTAGGGTGGATGTCGATGATGATTTTTGGAGTCGGATACCATATCTTGCCCAGATTTTCCGGAACACCACTAGCCTACCCCAAGCTGGGCAATCTTCAATTCTATATTGCAAACATTGGTCTCGTAGGGTTAGTATGTTTTCGTCCTATTCATCCAGTCGCAGAAATCTTCGCAAGTCTACAGGTTGTTTCTGTGGGCTTGTTTGTATTTAATATATGGATGAGCATGATACCACCCAAACCTGTATCTGAATAACAATTATATTTAATCATATAATTAAGGAGATTTTATAGAATGTATACTATAGGAATCGATATTGGTTCCATGTCAACGAACGGAATTTTGTTAAACGAAAAGAAGGAGATTCTTTCTTCCATAATCATTCCAACCGGCGCCAGCAGTAAAAAAGCGGCGGATAAGACTTTTCATCAGATACTTACAGAACATAAACTAACAGAAAAGGATATTGATTATATTGTTGCTACCGGCTATGGGCGTATTAAGGTGCCATTTGCCAATGAGGTCGTAACAGAAATCACCTGCCATGCCAAGGGGGCGAATTACTTTTTCCCCAAGTCCAGGACAATCATTGATATCGGCGGACAGGACAGCAAGGTTATCAAGGTTGATGCGAATGGAAACGTCCTTGATTTTGTTATGAATGACAAGTGCGCAGCCGGAACAGGGCGCTTCCTGGAAGTTATGGCGAGGACTCTGGAGATAGACCTGGAGGAAATGGGACCGGTTTCTCTGAACGGGAAGAATAACGTTTCTGTTAGCAGTCTTTGCACGGTTTTTGCCGAATCAGAGGTCGTATCCCTTATTGGTGCAGATCACAAAACAGCAGACATTTGCAAAGGATTACATCTCTCGATTGCCAAACGCATCACCGCACAGGTAAAAAGGATTGGGCTGGAAGAAGAAATTGTCATGACAGGCGGTGTCGCAAAGAATATCGGCGTAGTAACGGAGTTGGAGAAGAATCTTGGGTGTAAAATCTGGATTTCGGAAGAACCACAAATCAACGGAGCGCTCGGAGCAGCATTAATCGCCCTGGAAAAGGTTCAGTCAAAGGTTCAAACACCTGTATCTGTTTCTGGAAATTTATCCACTGGGGTGTCCATTGCCGAGTTCTCGGTCGAAGAAAATACCCTGCCTAAAATTGGTTATTTTTGTTCGTATACTCCGGTAGAACTTATTCGTGCCGCTGGATTTCATCCGGTCCGAATCAATGGGTCTGAAAAAGAATCGTGTTCTGCCAATGAAGTGCTTTGTGGCAACATCTGTCCTTATATCAAGGCCGTTGTCGATCAAAAAATTACGGGTAATCTGGAAGACTTTAAAGGGATGGTGTTTGTCAACTCGTGTGACGGGATGCGCAGGCTCTATGACGCATGGATTAGATTGGACGAAGGTAAGAAGACATTTAACTATATCCTGGATATTCCCAAAAACACCGACGATGCCGCTGTTTACTATTACGCAAACCTGTTAAAAAAATTCAAAGAAAAACTGGAATCATATTTTACCTTAAAGATTCACCACGATGATATCAATCACAGTATTTCCACATACAATGCAGTTAGGGAAAAAGTACAATTATTTTTACAAAAATACTGGAGCGGGTATATTGGACAATCCGGATATGAGATATTTTCTCTGTTAAAAAAGGGTGTCAATGTGCTTCCGGAAAAGTTCCAGGAATACTTAAGCCACGTCATGAAGCAAAAAGAGGACATCCGTGATACGCGGGACATACCTCGGCTGTTTATCTGGGGCAGTATCATGGAAAATGAGAGGATTATGAAGGTCGTTGAAGATGCGGGCGCCAAAGTTGTTGCTGAAGACTTATGTAATGGTAGTCGATCCTTTGATGCCCAGATTAGTATCAGTAATGACCCTATTCTGTCAATTGCCAGAAGGTACATCAAACGAGCTCCTTGCTCTCGAATGGTTAATATCATCGAGAGGGTCAACAATGTACTGTCGATTATGCAGGAAAAGTCGATTCATGGTGCGATTTATCATACCTTAAAATTTTGCGACCACAATCTCCTGGATTACCCTGTGATTAAAAAAACGTTCCAGGATAAAAAGATTCCGCTTCTTCACCTGAATTGCGATTACACCATGAGTAGCGAAGGGCAAATCAAGACACGGGTCGAGGCATTTCTTGAACAACTAACCGGTGCTTCAAATAAAAAATAAATACAACATGATATCCATTCGAAAATGTAAGGAATGGGCAGAACCCTTCCTGCGTCGTATTTCCCCGATCTTATTTAGAGAACTTTTGCGGTTTATGAGGGTATACCATTTCTTCTGCCGTGGAAATAAAAAGAAGGAATTGGTTTCCCTGCGTGTGCAGGAGCGTGTTGGCGTAAGGCATTTATACAACGTCTATGCCAACCCCAAAAGGACTATTTGGACGACGATGTTTGTTCCCTCCGAAATCCTGTTTGCGATGGGACTCTATCCTTTTTGTCTCGAAATCGGAGCAGCGCTCTTTGCAGGCTTAGGTCAAAGTTCAAAGGGACTCTTAGAAGCAGAATCATACGGCGTGTCCACAGATATCTGTACCTTTCACCGCTCTGCAATTGGCCATGCATTCAGAAACTTATTTCCCCGAAATATCCTTCAGGTAGCCACCACGACATTGTGCGATAATAACACAAAGACAACAAAGATATGTGAAACAATGACGGGGAAAGAGACCATTGTCATTGATGTTCCATATGAGGAAGATGATTACTCTGTCAGTTACCTGGCGAAACAACTGGAAGATTTCACGAAACGACTGGAAGAAGTAACGGGAATGAAGATGAAACAGGAATCGCTTGAACAGTCAATTGAATACTCAAATCAGACGCGGGCAAAAATGCTGGAAATCAATGAATTAAGAAAAGACCCATATTGTCCCCTTTCAGGTAGTATGGCCCTGGGGTTTATGTTCCCGGCATATTTATTAATTGGCTCGAAATTGTCGGTGGAGTTTTTCTCCAGCCTTGCTGCAGAATTGCGCGAAAAGATTGAGGAAAACAAAAAAGCGAATATAACACCTCCAAAAGACCTGATCAAAATTCTCTGGCTGGAACTGAAACCCTATTTCAAGATTGATTTTCTGACGAAATTAGAAAAAGAGCAAGGGGTAAAGATTGTCTTTGAAGAAACAAATTACGTTTACTGGGACAAACTTGATCCACAGAAACCTTACGAAAGCCTGGCAAAGAAACTTATCACCAGCCATTATAATGGCCCGCTGGAGCGGCGCATTGTGGTTGCCAAGATGCTTGCCAGGGAATACAAGGTAGATGGTGTTATTGTATTTTCCTCATGGGGTTGCAGAAGAAATAATGCAGCCGTACCTACGCTGAAAAGAGAATTGAATAAAATTGGGTATCCACTTCTGAGCCTCGACGGAGATTGTGTCGACGATCACAATTACATGCCAGGGCAGTTTTCCACAAGGATAGAAGGTTTCCTGGAGATGTTACGCGGGCGGAAGGCTACCGCTAATCTTCCTCAGCGAGAAGTATGCGAAGTGGGTGTGTAATTTAGTTTGAATCTTTTTCCTCAAGCCAAGCTTCCAGATACTCATTCTGCCGGAGTATGTGAATTCCCAGTATTTGTTTAAGCTGGGAAAATATAGATTCTAAATTTTCCAAATTCTTTCTTGCTTGATTCTTGCCAAATTGGTTTCCACGACAATCTACATACAAATGCCAGGGATGAATTGAAAAAACAAAAAGACCTTGTTTGGCTATATCTCTTGCCTGTACAACCGCATCAATATATTCGCTAAAAATCCTTCGACCTTCAAAAATAGCCCATAAATAGGATGACATTTTCTTACCCTTCGCATCGCGAAAGGAAGGCAATGCCAGTTCCATGAGACTCGAATCAAACGCCTCTAGCGGATAAGGTTTACCTGCCCATCCAGTACCAAGAGTCACTGTTTCAGATGAATCATATTGAAACCCTAACTGTTCTAAAACTTTCACCACGGTACGGTTGATTCTTGTATAAGGCGCCCGGAATCCCTTAATTTCTCGCTCAAAAATTTTTACAAGGATTTCCTTTGCCTTATCAATAGACTCCTCAATGGATTTTTTCTCCATAGGTATGCCGGACACCTTCCCTAAGAAATCCTCATGCTTCAGAGAATGACAGGCTATTTCATGTCTTTCAGATAATTTTGGCAGGTCCATTCCATCAGCAACGAGCATTTGTGCCGTTCTTGCCTCATAGAATAACGTGGCGTCTATATCGTATTTTTCTAATAACTCGAGTATTTTTTGTAACCCTTTTTTGCAGGCATCTACACGTATCTCGCCATATTCTATGGGAGAAGAAAGTGCATCATGCCGTCCTTCGACAGCGCTATTGGCATCCGGGTCAATATCCAGAGATATTGCTACATACATGGGTTTATGACTCTGAGTCATTTTTTAAGTTATTGACAACAGTTCGACTTACCGCCAGGCGCAAAGAACGTAAAATTTACGGTTAGGGATTTTAATCTTTTGTGATTCCCCTCTAAAAAGAGGGGATAAAGGGGTGTGTAAGT
>JAUSDH010000247.1 GCA_030650655.1 Candidatus Brocadiaceae bacterium | reverse complement strand
CATTATCCATTGACATTGTGTTACCTCTTTCTATTGGTAGGAATGCTTGACCTGATGTAGAAGGGATTGCGACCCAGTCGAAAATTTTCTTGCCGTACAATCCACTCATTTTTGTAGGAATGATTGACCTGATGTAGAAGGGATTGCGACATTACCGACCATAACCACCACTGTTTTGATTTATTCGTAGGAATGATTGACCTGATGTAGAAGGGATTGCGACTCTGAAAATCTTTTTGGTAACATTAATTCCCTGGCAGTAGTAGGAATGATTGACCTGATGTAGAAGGGATGAAAGACGAGGGACGAGAAGGCGAAGGATGAGGGGAGGGATGAGGGACGATGGACGAGAGGCGAAGGGACGGGAAAGGAGGGAAGTTGGACGAAGAAAAAGAAACGAGAAGGATAAATTATTATTGAATAACGGACACGGATTACGAACACGAAACACGAATTCCCAAGGAACAAAACGAAGAATGTCTCTCTTTTATAAGATCCAATGAACCGTTATTTCCTTTTCTAACGGTTTAAATTCTTTGTCGCCGGTAACTAACCCGGCTTTCCGTAATTTCGTTAACGCAGTCGCATAAGCATCTGCATACGAGATTCTGTGAAATGCCTTATATCTGGCGGCCTGGAGTGTCAATTCTTTGTTTGCTTCAACAATGGTTATCGGATATTTTGCAAGTGTTAGTTTGTAAAGTTCCGCCTTGTCCTCGCCGCCTTCCCGGAGGGCGATGTAATACATTTCTCCCCAATTTACCACGCATAAGAATACTTCCGCTTTATCCGCAAGGGCATCTTTAAAGATACCAGCAACAGTTTCAGCGCCTTTTTCTCCCTCAAAATAAGCTATAAGGGCGTAGCTGTCTAAAACATATCGCTTCATAGTTCACGCTCCCGTTTTTTATCTTCCAGAAGGGCACGCATAAGTTTTCCCTTTGTCCCAAGAAGGCCAATATTCTTATCGATAAGTTCGGGTGTAACGGGAACAATTCGTATTTCTCCATTTACTTCATAAAAATGAATACGTGTGCCATTTTTGATGCCGTATTTACGTCGTAATTTTGAGGGTATAACAACCTGCCCCTTTGAAGTAACAATTGACGTTTCCATATATCATACTCCTTATAATAAATATTACATTTTGGAGTAGTATATACATTTATTTAAAGTAAGTCTAATATATTTTGTAATACATAGCGCGGCGTAGCCGCAACCAAAATAGAATATCTAAACAGCAAAACCCGTAAAGGCCTAAATCCGAATATCGAAATCCGAAACAAATTCTAATATCAAACGAAAGAAAAGGATTGCGAGATTAACCTTAAATTTCTTTATAGTATTACTCTATAAAAACTTCTTTTCCCCATTCCCCATTCCCCGTTTTCACGAGGACAAGTTTCACGGGGACAAGTTTCATGAGGACAAGTTTTGTATGTTTTTAAACACACCCCTTAAATCCCCTCTTGATAGAGGGGACTTGGTTGCGGCTTCGCTGCGCTATGAAATGGTAAATGGTAAACAAGTTCCTTTTTATCCTTTATAAAGTATAATAATGCCATGTCTGACAATTCGATACTCTACGATTTAACCAAGTACAGAGAGGAATTTACGCTGGGGCATGGCAATGCGGCGTGTCTGCTCGTGCACGGCCTTGGTTGCGGGCCGATACAGATGCGGGAGCTTGCGGAAGACTTACGAGAGTGGGGCTTTACTGCCAGGGGTATTCTTCTACCTGGACATTGCGGCGATACCGATGGCCTGGCGCTAAGCACACTCCACGATTGGATGGGAAAAGTGGAGGCTGAGTATCGTCAGTTAAAAAACGAATACAAAGATGTCGTGGTCATTGGATTTTCCCTGGGTGCATTGCTGACCTTGCGGTTGGCATTGCATCACCCGATAGGAAGAATCATTTTAATGGGAACTCCCCTCTTTTTAATCCGGGAATACCTGCCAATTAATGCCCTAATCTGGGTCTCTAAAATATTTTTGAAAAAGGTAAAAACATGGAAAAAGAGGTGCTATATTGAGTCAGAGGCGCACACGGGCTATTTACACCAGCCCATAAATAGTCATTATCCATTACAGACACTCCACGAGATCAAGCAGATAATCAAAGCCATCAAACCAAGGCTGAAAGACATAAGATCAGCGGCGCTCGTTATTCATTCCAAAAAGGATATGATTGCCGCCCCCGCAAGCGCACGGTACGTTATAAAACATCTTGGCTCAACTGACAAACGGCTGGTGTGGCTTGAACGGAGTCATCACCTGATAATGTACGATGACGAAAAGGACGTGGTTTTCGAGGCGATAAAAGAATTTCTGAAATAAACTTTTTTTGTTGAAACGGAGCGTATCCAGCAGGGAGAATGTTATTGATGGGTTTGCATCTTTCACTTCCGGCTCGTTCGGGTCAGGGATACAAATAGCTGATTCCGTCAATATCATCCTGATCCAAAGTCCTCTTTTTCATATCGCCCTTATTCTCTTTCCAATACATTGTCTTTTCATTATGAGTCTGCTTGCAAAGTTCATTCAAAATCAGTGAATGCCCAAGTTCATGGGTGAGTACACCATGAATGTCATAGTTATCTTCAGGGCACTTATCAGCAGCGCTCAATTTATGGGCTGTATTAAATACAATATCACTATCATAGAGTTCGCCGGATTCTTTATTCCACTGGACATAGTTTCGAGCCACTCTTGCCTTAGTTCTCATTTTTCTAAAACAGATGATATTGATGCCGTCATTTGGGTTGCGTCCCGCACTTGTCGTAGTGCCGCCATAGACAAAACAAAAAGAGGATGTAGGAACGTCTGTCCACGTCTTCATTGCCGCTTGAATAGCAGCAATACTGCCAGGCGGTCCTCCCGAAGGGTTGACATAGTAGGTGACCGTAATCGTGTTCCATTTTATTATTTTCCCATTTTTTGTCTTCTTGACTTTATATGCAAATGCACTTGAACACCAAAAACTTGACACGAAAATTACGAGAAGAAAAACTACGAAAGGACTCTTTTTCATGTTGATGTAAGGAATTTCAAAATATTGCAATACTCATGTAGCTTCTGGATTCCCGCTTTCGCGGGAATGACAGATGGAGGAAAATTGTTTGATTTTGCAAAGCAAAATCAAACCTAATTGCCGCAAAGTTACCAAGATACTAAGTTTTTCTTTGTGACTTGGTACCTTAGTAGCGTAAGAAAATTGTCGAAGGCTTTATTTATCGAAAAGAGCCTGAGATAAGGTGCTCGATTAATCGGTGTCCGTCCTTTATGTGGAGTCCTGATGCATGGGCATTCGCTTCGGTGTAGGGAAGCCCAATCCCTTTTTCTATGCCCGTACCAAAAGCCGCAAAAGGGACTGATTCCGGGGTGTGAGTCCGTTTTGCAATAGGAGTGTAATGGTCTGGGAGCACCAATATACGAAGGTCTCTGAATTTGGTTTTTGCTGCAAGGATAGGCCCTATTATCTTGCTGTCTATCTGTTCGATAGCCAATACCTTTTCATGTACGTTACCCTCGTGTCCAGCCTCATCGGGGGCCTCAATGTGTATCAATACAATATCGTGGTTTTCTAACGCCTTAAGGGCATATTGGCTTTTGTTGGCATAATTAGTATCAAAGTAGCCAGTAGCGCCAGGTACGTCTATAATGTCCCATCCAAGATAGCAGGCAATGCCCTTAATCAAATCCACAGCGGTAATAACTGCGCCCGTAAGATTAAACCGTTCTTTAAACGTGGGCATGTTTGGGCGATGTCCCTGGCCCCACAGCCAGATCATGTTGGCGGGGTTTTCCTCCAGGTCTACGCGAACTTTGTTTATATCATGATTAGAGAGAAATTCCCGGGAACGCTCCATAAGGTCAACAAGGATTTCGCTTCCGTTTCCTTTGGGGAGGTGCTTTTTGATTGATTGTCCCATGATGTCGTGAGGTGGAAAACATTTGGCATTCATCTTCTGTGTACCTCTGTATACCATGATATGCCGATAACTTTTGCCTGCGTAAAATCGAATGGTATCATTTCCCAGTTTTTCATTGAGGAGTTTAATAAGGACGCCTGCTTCGTCCGTTTTTATGTGACCAGCACAAAAGTCCTCCAGGGTATCTTCGTCTGCGGTGATAAGGTTGCACCGAAAAGCCCAATCGTCCTTTTCAAGCTGAATACCAATACTGGCAGCTTCTAAGGGTGCACGGCCTGAATAGTATTCCTTTGGATTGTAACCCACTATGGTTAGATTGGCCACGTCGCTGCCGGGTGGAAACCCGCCAGGGATGGTTCGAGCAACTCCAAGCTGTCCGTTTTGAGCGATAAAATCCAGGTTCGGGGTTCTCGCCGTTTCGACAGGCGTCCTGCCGCCGAGTTTTTCTATGGGATAATCCGCCATTCCATCAGGAATAATGATGCAGTATTTCATGATGCCTCCTATTTTTGTAAGATTCCCTCCCACCCTTGCCCTCCCCCATCGAGGGGAGGATATGTATGAATTTAATAAAAAATATTTCCCCTCCCCTTGTGGGCGGGGTTAGGGGCGGGGAGATAAACCATTACCTATTCTTCCACACGGAGAAATTTTGTATGGTCTTTTATTACGTCTAACCGTTTAATCTCTGTGAGCGCCTTCTGTAAATTACCTTCTTCTGCAAGGTGAGTCATCATTACAAGGGGGACGTTGCCGTTTTCCCTTGCCTTGTGCTGGATAACCGAGGCAATGCTGATTTCGTAATTTCCCAGGATTCCAGATATCTTTGCGAGTACCCCGGGTTTATCGACAACAGAAAACCGGAGATAATAGCGTGTTTTGATGTTTAAAATATCGGCGATAGGAATATTCTCACGTCCTCCGGAAAAGGTTTTCATAGCATTAAACGTTATGCCTGCCCGGCCAAGCGCAACATCCACAAGGTCTGCAACCACGGCGCTGGCAGTGGGCATCTGGCCTGCTCCCCTCCCATAAAGCATTGTTTCTCCAACGGCGCTTCCATTAACGCAGATGGCATTAAAGACGCCATTGACAGAAGAAAGCGGATGGTCATGGGGAAGGAGTGTCGGATGTACGCGCAGTTCTATCATGTTTCCTGGCTTTTTTGCAATTGCCAGGAGTTTTAAGGTATATCCCAGTTCGTGTGCATACCAGATATCAGCCAGGTCAACAGCGCTAATGCCTTCATGGTAAATATGATTATAATCAATATCCACACCAAAGCCAATTCTTGCTAAGATTGCAAGCTTGTGTGATGAGTCTATGCCTTCCACATCCATCGTGGGGTCTTTTTCTGCGTAACCCAGTTTTTGAGCCTCTGCAAGGGCATCGCTGTATTTTACGTTCTCTTTGGTCATCTTGGTTAAAATATAGTTTGTCGTGCCATTTACAATGCCGAAAATCGATTCAATCCTGTTGGCAATAAAGCCGTCTCTCAGTGCGGCAATAATGGGAATACCACCACCGACGCTTGCCTCAAAAGAGATACTTTTGCCGTGTTGGCGAGCCTTGCTAAAAAGCTCTGAGCCATGGAGGGCAAGGAGCATTTTATTTGCCGTCACGACATCCTTGCCTTTTTCAAGGGCCAGCATAATGATTTCCTTTGCCGGATGTAACCCTCCAATAAGCTCGACAACGACTTGGATGTCGGGATTGTTTAAGAGCGCCTTCGCATCGTTTGTAAAGAAAATATCAGGGGATAAATTCAGCTTGGTTTTCACATCCGGGTTAGAATCGGCAATCCCCTTTAACACAGGAACACAGTCAAGTTTTTCCAGGAGCGGAGAATCTTTTTCCAGGAGAATCCTTGCGACTCCCGTCCCGACCGTTCCCATACCGATAAGACCCACATTGAAAGTTTTCATAATCTTTTATTTCCTGTGATCTGATAAAATCATAAGATATTTAAGGTGTTTTCACAAAGAGAGTTTACTATAACGGATGAAATTGTTTATTTCAATAAAATTTGTAAATGCAAGGAATTACTTTGTATCCTTTGTTAGTCTAATTTTGCTTGTAATGTTTAAATGGGTCTGATAAGATTATTCCCCAAGTTTGTATCCAATGGTTTCATATAAGGTTCGGTGGAAATGGCGGTAAGCTTTAAACAAAGAGATATTATTTCTATCCGACATTTTAACAAAGAAGAGTTATTGTATATCCTTGATCTGGCAAAGAGGATGGAGCAGGTAGATCATACGAATATACTCAAGGGAAAGGTGCTTGCCTCATTGTTTTTTGAGCCTTCAACAAGGACAAGGCTGAGCTTTGAGTCGGCCATGAAGCGGTTAGGCGGCGTGGTAATTGGCTTTGCAGAGTCAGGGGTTTCATCGGTATCCAAGGGTGAATCGTTAAGTGACTCTGTAAAAATTATAGAAGGATATTGCGATATTATAGTTTTACGACACTACCTCGAAGGTTCTGCACAGTTAGCAGCAGATGTTGTTGATGTACCTGTGATTAACGCCGGGGACGGTTCAAATCAACACCCAACCCAGACCTTTTTGGATCTTTATACAATCCAGAAGACAAAAGGAACATTAGAAGGACTCACTGTCGGATTTTTGGGTGACCTGAAATACGGCAGGACGGTGCATTCACTTGCTTACGCCCTATCGTATTTTGGCGCTGAGATGTTCTTCATTTCTCCGCCCAGCCTGCGGATGCCCAGGGATTGTATGGATGAACTCAAGGACCGAAAGGTAAGATGTCATGAAAATGAGTCACTTCTTGGGATAAGTAAAAAACTGGACGTGATTTATTGTACAAGGATACAAAAAGAGCGGTTTGCTGACCCGGTCGAATTTGAAAAGGTTCGTGGAGTATACAGGCTGAGTAAGTCGATGCTTGAGGAAATAGGAATTAAGGATGATTTAAAGATATTACATCCTTTGCCTCGCGTAGATGAGATGGACGGAAGTCTGGATAAAACAGATTTCGCCGTGTATTTTCATCAGGCGCGCAATGGTATACCCGTTAGGAAGGCCTTATTGGCGGCTGTATTAGGAGCTGTAGAATGAAGCAACTAGACGTTTCTGCAATCAAAGATGGATCGGTGATTGACCATATTGACAACAAAAGTACTTTAAAAGTTGCTGAAATCCTAAACATTCAGAATGAGGAGCAAGTGGTGCTTGTGGGTATGAATTTAGAGAGTAAATTTTTGGGTAAAAAAGGAATAATAAAGATTGGCGGGAAGATTATTGATCAAAAAGAAGTAAATAAGATTGCGCTCATTGCGCCTAATGCAACAGTTAACATTATCAAAGATTACGAAGTTGTTAAAAAATTCCCCGTGGTTGTCCCGGAGGTTATTGAGAATATTGTTAAATGCTTTAATCCTAATTGTGTAAGCAACTATCACAATCTGGAACCTAAACTGCATGTAGTCAATAAAAATCCTATAAAATTACGATGTCATTATTGTGAACGTGTTATGAATTCAAAAGATATTGTGTTGATTTGAATTTTATCGGAGAAATTAAAATAGCCTGATATATCATTAACCGACATGATATATCAGGCTATCATTGCAAACTCCCTCATATCGTTACATCACCTCCTACTCCACATAAATTTCTCTAAAGATTTACAAAATTAACAGTAGCGATTTATTGTTCATACCACCCTATAACTTACTTGCCCCGTATTGCTTTTATCGCTACTGATATTTTCAAAGAAGTTGGAATTGGGGGTAAGTAACTAACATACAATACGAACTTCCGGTGTTTTTAACTCACATTTATTGTTAACACCTTAGGGAACGTTGAACCCTAATTATACGCCCCCAATTCCAATATTATTATATCACAAGAAACGATTTTTACAAACCTGCATGAGAAATATAATGAAATATATTATAAGTATTTAGAAGCTAGAATTTTATAATTAAACATAATTTGGTTTGTCTATATAAAAAACTAGCCGGAGGTGGAAGAAAAGGAGACCAGCGTTGGGGGCGCTAGTAGGGCAGGGCCCTAAAACCACCGTCTGCTCTACCATGATTTAATCATATTTTAGAAAAAATTACAAACTATAGAAGATTTGGTATTAATTTGTAATTACAGCTATGCCAGATAGTTACCATTGATATTTTATTCAGAACAAGTGGATTTTATAAAGTCATCAGCGTTTTTGACAAGTTTTTTAGTAATAGTTCACCGCAAGACGCAAAGTTCGCGAAGATATCATTTTTAGAAAGTACCTGACAAGGATTTCTGAAAAACTTTGTAATTTGTAATACTTTGGTATTTTGAAAAAATACTGTGAAAAGCTCCGTTAGGAGCGATATGCTTATAGACAAACCATTATGTCACAATCAAGCTCCATCGGAGCGGCATGTTGTTTCTGTGTTTCATGCCGCTCCTCCGGAGCTAAGGTTTTGTATATCACATTTTTCTATAAACATTTCACCCCTACGGGGTTATTTTTCAAAAAACTAAAGTGTTACTGTAATTTTATTAGAGAAAATAATCTCCTATGAAGTTTTTTCTTTGCGTCCTTTGTGTCTCTGCGGTGGGTTGAACTGCTACTATTAAAGCAAGTGTAAAAATCACTTGTCCTGTGTATATAAATTATTGTACTATCTTTAGTATATTTAGTTCAAAAGCACTGGAGAATTTAATTTGTTACAGGTAATTACATCGATAGAGGATATTAAACAACGAATCAAAACTTTTAAAGAAAACCAATTATCCATTGGTTTTGTCCCCACAATGGGTGCTTTACATGAAGGGCACTTGAGTTTGGTAAGGCAGGCAAGAAAAGAAAACGATAAAGCCGTTGTGAGTATTTTTGTAAACCCGTTACAATTTGGGATAAATGAAGATTTTACACGATATCCAAAGATGTTTGATAATGATTGTGAACTCCTTTCAAAAGAGGATGTGGACATAGTATTCAATCCAAAAGCGGCAGAAATGTATCCGAATGGATTTTGTACATCGGTCATAATGGAACACCTTGAGGACAAGCTGTGCGGTAAATCACGCCCAGGGCATTTCAGGGGTGTTGCTGCGGTTGTGTTAAAATTATTTAACCTTGTAAAACCGGATGCTGCCTATTTTGGGCAAAAAGACTTCCAGCAAACAGTCGTTATCAAGAGCATGGTTGCCGATTTAAATTTGGATGTCAATATAAAGGTACTTCCAACAATAAGGGACAAGGAAGGGTTGGCCTTGAGTTCCAGAAATGCTTATCTCAGCGAGACTGAAAAGAACGATGCACTTTGTCTGTATAAGGCGCTGATAAAGGCGCAGACAATGGCAAATGCAGGCGCTAAAAATGCCAGAGAAATTACAGCGGAAATGGAGGAAATTATTAATAATTGTAAATCAGCCAAGATAGATTATATTTCAATAGTTAATCCCGAAACACTTGAAGCCGTGTCGGAAGTGCAACATGGTGACGTTGACGCTCTGGCAGTCCGGATTGGCAAGACGCGCCTGATTGATAACATAATCCTGTTTTTTCTGCTCGCTGTAATGTGGCTAAGTTCGTATTCGTGACAGACCATAATCGTATTTAAGGAAGATAATAAGATGTCAAAAGAATTTGATTGCCGTTTTTTTGCCTCGGAGAAACCTTGCCAATTTAAACTTGATTGCCCCATAGACAGCACCTGCCCCAAATACCAACCCATGGGGAAACGTATATTGATTATCAAACTGGCTGCAATTGGGGATGTGTTGAGAACCACGCCTATCCTTCCTGTTTTAAAAAAGAAATATCCACAGTCTTATATTACCTGGATTACGGATAAATCTTCATTGCAAGTCCTGGAGGAGAATCCGTACATTGATCGCCTACTAACAGCAAATTACGAAAACGCCTTGCGTCTCCAGGTCGAGGAATTTGATGTATTAATATGTCTTGATAAAGACACTGTGGCCTCCAGCCTCGCATCTATTGTAAAGGCTGACAAAAAATTGGGTTTTGCCCTCTCTGAGAAGGGAATTCTTTATCCCGTGAACAGGGAGGCAGACTACTTATTCCGGTTGGGAGTTTCAGACGAACTCAAGTTTCGGCAAAACAAAAAAACCTACCAGCAACTCATCTTTGAAGCGCTTGGATTAGAGGAAAAATATGGGGAGTACGTAATTAATCTTCCACAGAAATATATATCTTACGGCGAACAGTTGATGAAACAGTGGGGAATTAACAACGGCAAGCTGGTTATTGGCTTAAATACAGGCGCTGGAAAGAGGTTTGCTACAAAGCGATGGGAAATAGGCGGCTTTGTTGAACTGGCTGACCGGTTGTCAAAAGACCTTGGAGCGCAGGTGGTGCTCCTGGGCGGCCCTGAAGAAATTGAAAGAAATGAAGAGATTGCTTCTAAAACAAAGTGTCAGGTAATAGATAGCGGATGTCATCATAGTTTGAGGGAATTTATGGGATTGTTAAATCAATGCCACCTGGTCGTCACGGGGGATACCCTGGCATTACACCTGGCCATCGCTTTGAAAAAATTAGTTATCACCTTTTTCGGTTCCACCTGTCATCAGGAAATTGACCTTTATGAACGGGGCAAAAAGTTGATTGCTGCTGTGCATTGCGCCCCGTGTTATCGGGGAAATTGCGATACCATGATTTGTATGAAAAGTATAAGCGCCAACGACGTGTTTCAGGCTTGTAAAGAGGTATTGAAGGCGAATATCTTACTGTAATTATCTGTTTGACGTAAGAAAAAACTACTCTTTTTATTTCCTTTACGAACAGAAAGGCTTAAGATATGGGGAAATGGTCTCTGGCACAGAAATTCGTTTTGTTTCTATGCATATTTTTTATATTTTCTGATGTTGCCTTTTCCGGGGGAAATGACGCTATAATCCTGCCGAAATATTTTATAAAAATGGAAAGGGAAGCTAAGAAAGGAGGCGGAGTCGAAAAGAAGATCAGTGGCCTATTGCAATTACAAATTCAATTAAGAAAAAGTTGTAGGGAGCAACCGACATCTGAGAGAATAAAGGCCATGCAAAGGATGGGCATAAAAACAGCGGAAATAGATAAACAACTGGTTTACATCCATTTGAAAAGAAAATTAAATCCATCAAGAATTGCGTCTTTAAAAGAAATTGGGGTGATTGTATATGAAGACTCATGGGTACCTCCTCTCGAAAACCATCCTACCGGTTATGTCATGGCAAGCATGCCTATCGACAGATTATATGATGTAGCCAAGAAACCCTTTATTATCAGACTTGAAACAGCCGAACAGGTGTTGCTGCCTAAAAACGATGAGGCGGCAAAGAGTATTTATGCAAACAATGTCTGGGAGGGCTATGGATATGATGGCACTGGTGTCAGGATTGCTGTGCTGGATTCTGGTTTAGACACAACGCACAAAGACATTCCTACGCCTGTAGTAAGCAAGGATTACTCAAGCTATCCCAATGTGGATGATAGTATAGAAAATCAGGTGACAGAACACGGCACCCATGTGACGGGCAGCGCCCTGGGGCGTGGTACGCAGTCAAACGGGAAATACAAAGGTATGGCCTATGGTGCAGACCTGATCTTTTTAAAGATTGGGGATGATTCAGCCGGTGGGGCTTCGACAGCGGCTATCTCTGCGGCCATTAGGGATGCGGTAGTTGTTTATAATGCCAACATCGTAACAATGAGTTATGGCGGCTTTAATACGTATAATGACGGTAGTGAAGAAAATTGTCAGGCCGTTGATTACGCCTTTAGCAAAGGAGCATTGGTGTTTATGGCGGCAGGAAACGAGGCTGATGATGGTTTGCATTATTCAGGTACGGTTACTGCTAATATAACTACGGATTATATTAAGGTTAATGTGGGGTCTGCCAGTCAAACCCTCCTCTATTTTTACCTCAATTGGTTTGATGGTAAGGGAGTGAATAATAATCTTGATATAAGCTTGTATGATACCAACAAGAACGAAATGTCCACTGTTCCTCCATTTCAGGCAGAAAGCCCAAGAGGTACTGAGTCAGAATTGATTTATCTGAATGCAGACATCTCCGGGCCGGCAACCTATTATTTGAAGGTAAAGAATAATGCAAACAACGACCAATTTTTTCACATCTATTCTTTCTCTAGCGATGTGACCTTTGAGAATGCAGACCCTGATTATACTATAAATTCACCTGCTGCGGCTGACAATGCTATAGCGGTTGCTTCGTATGTATCACGTACGGAGTGGACCAATTATAAGGGAGAAAATCGGCATTATATTACCGATAACATAATTGGAAAGATTTCGTCTTTCAGCAGTCATGGACCGAGAATCGATGGTACAAAAAAACCCGACATCGCCGCTCCCGGTCAGGGTATTATTTCCGCAAGAGATAAGATTGTTACCTTGCCGGGAACTGAAGATGCTTATGTGATTGATAATGACGGTATCAATGACGGTAATGGACCGGCTGATTATGTGCTAAGCCAGGGAACGAGTATGGCATGCCCCATTGCAGCGGGGGCAGCGGCATTGTTGATGCAGTCTAACTCCTCATTAAAGGGAAATCCAGAGAGTGTCAGAAATGCCCTGTTTCAAACTGCAAGTAATAATGGAGAACAGAACAATACCGACGGATACGGTCACCTAAATGTACTCAATGCACTAAACTACATAGCAAGTACAACTCCATCATCAACGCCAACCCTTACACCAACGCCAACCCTTACACCAACGCCTCCTCCTTTACCATTGCCGTCAACAGCACCGACCCAATCACCCAGCCCGGTTAGAACTCAGGGTAAAATATCTGGCTCTGTTGTAAACATTAAGGGTAATCCCATTAAGTCAGTAAAGATAAAACTCAAAGGGATAACGACAAAGACTTTGTTTACTACGCTTTCCGATGCAGATGGTTTCTTTGAATTTACGGGTTTAGAAGCAGATACCTATTCAACGATTGCAAATAAAAAAGGTTTTAAGAAGCCAAGTAAAACGGTAGTACTTGAAGAGGGGGAAGAGAAAGAAATTGAGATCAAGATGCGAAAAGCAAAGAAGATTCGCAACAATGCCTCGCTTTCATTTTAATCAGGGGTTGTCTAAAAAGTGAGTTTCTTAATACTCCCCTCTATCAAGAGGGGCTGGGGGTGTGTTATGAAGATGAATGACGCCACCCCTGAATCCCTCTTTTTAAAGGGGAAAGTAAAATACTCCATGAATTTGTTCATGGTAATTCTTTACTTAGTGCGTAATTTTATAATATCAAATAGAGGAAATTAATATGGACATCTTGAAACAAGTGGCTGAACTAAAAGAGTTTTTAGGGAAGGTGTATTGCTTTATCGAAGAGAATGAAGATGCATTCAAGGATGGAGTTGAGGCTGAAGGGATGAAGAACGAGACGTGGAAATGGATGCAGGAATTAGCAAAATTTTTACCTGAAGTTTAATTGTTAAAAATATTTATTTGGACACAGACGAACGCAGATTTTTTTAATGTAGGGGTTTAAGATTTTAAACCCTTACAGCTTACATTTGCGAAAATCTGTGTCCTGATTTTATAAGGAATACATATCTATGACGCGACCAATGTATTACGAACTTAGACCGCAGTTACCCATTAAGGCGCCAAGGGGCACAACCCTTACGTGCAAAAACTGGGACAGCGAAGCGGCATTACGGATGTTGATGAATAATCTTGACCCCGATGTTGCCATCCAGCCGGAAGAGCTCATTGTTTATGGAGGAACTGGTCGTGCTGCCAGGAATTGGAAGGAATATCAGAGAATTGTTAATGCTTTGAAGACGCTGAAAAAAGACGAGACACTGTGCATCCAATCTGGTAAACCGGTATATATCGCCAGGACTCATGAATGGGCTCCGCGCATTGTTATTGCTAATGCAAATCTTGTCCCTGCATGGGCCAAACAGGAGGTGTTTGACCGATACGATGAAATGGGTCTTACCATGTATGGTCAGATGACGGCGGGCAGCTGGATTTATATCGGTACGCAGGGCATCTTGCAAGGTACATACGAAACCTTCGCAGCCATTGCCAAGAAGGTATTTAATGCAGATACTCTTAAGGGCAAGTTCGTGCTCACAGCAGGCATGGGGGGCATGAGCAGTGCACAGCCATTGGCTGTGACCATGAACGAGGGTGTAGTCCTGTGTGTAGAGGTGCGCAGAGAACGCATAGAAAAAAAGATTAAAGAAGGTTATTGCGATAAGATGACGGATAATCTTGATGAAGCTCTTCAATGGGTTACGGACGCCAAATCAAAACAAATACCGCTATCGGTAGGGTTGGTGGGCAATGCTGCCATTGTTCATCCTGAACTGATAAAGCGAAATATTACACCGGACATCGTAACGGATCAGACACCTGCGCATGATCTGATGTCGTATGTGCCAGTTGGCGATGTGAAGGAACTCGACAAACTGAGGGAGAAAAATAAACGCGCTTACAAGGAAAAGGTGTTAGACGCCATCGTAGATCATGTGAATGCCATTCTGGCTATGCAGAGAAATGGGGCTGTGTGCTTTGATTACGGCAATAATCTCAGGGCACAGGCAGAGATGGCGGGTGTATCCATGAGGGATTCCGATGGACGCTATTGGTATCCGGGTTTTGTGCCTGCATTTATACGGCCTTTATTCTGCCAGGGGAAAGGACCATTTCGGTGGGCTGCATTGTCGGGCGACGTGGCAGACATCGAGAAAATAGACGAAGCGGTCATTAATAACTTTCCAGAAGACACATCGCTTGTCAGGTGGATAAAACTTGCCAGGGAAAAAGTACCTCAATTAGGACTGCCCGCCAGGATATGCTGGTTGGGATACGGCGACCGTGCAAAGATGGGTTTGCTCATAAATGACATGGTGAGGAAGGGTATCGTCAAAGCGCCTGTAGTTATCGGACGGGATCACCTCGATTGTGGGTCGGTAGCGTCCCCCTATCGGGAAACAGAGGATATGAAAGATGGCAGCGATGCTATTGCCGATTGGCCGCTGATAAATTTTGCCTTGAACGCCATTAATGGCGCCAGTTGGGTAAGTTTTCACCACGGAGGCGGTGTGGGTATTGGCAATTCCCTCCATGCAGGTATGGTTATTGTGGCTGATGGTACGAAAGAACGTGACGAGAGGCTGGAAAGGGTTTTGACGGCAGATCCGGGAATTGGGATTGCAAGGCACGTAGATGCGGGCTATGAAGAGGCTATCCAGATAGCGAAACAGAAGGATATGCTGATACCAGAATAAAGATCAAGTTAGTCCCTTTAAGTCCCCCTTACTAAAGGGGGACTTCGTCGTGAGCTCAGTCGAACGATTCAGGGGGTTGTGTTTTTTTCCCTGTGTTATTTTACAACCCCCTCGCCCCCTTTTTTAAGGGGGATTTTTATGCTTCATATCGCCCTAAAACCGCTTAATTAAAATGAAAATTCCTATATAATAAATTTACATTTTGATATTTTCATTTACGGAGGTAATAACCATGTCCGAACTAGCCTCAAAACAATGTGTACCTTGTAAAGGTGGAGTGCCTCCCCTGAAAGGCGATGCGCTTCAAGCTTTGCAGAAGCAGGTAGGAGGTTGGAATGTGGTGGACGAACACCATTTGTTCAAAAGCTTTAAATTCCCTGACTTTGGCAAGGCATTAGATTTTGTGAATAAAGTCGGGGCGATTGCCGAAGAGCAGGGCCACCATCCCGTAATTACCTTTACCTGGGGAAAGGTAGATATCACCATCTATACCCACAAGATTACTGGGTTGACAGAAAGCGATTTTATCCTGGCCGCCAAGATTGACACAATAAGGATACCTTAGATAATGAGACAATAGAAACCGCAGATTTCGCAGATTGCATAATTTAACGTTCAGGAATTTCAATCTTTTGTGATTCCCCTCTAAAAAGAGGGGATAAAGGGGTGTGTAAGT
>JAUSDH010000246.1 GCA_030650655.1 Candidatus Brocadiaceae bacterium | reverse complement strand
TCTTACACATGTCATTCCCGCATGTTTCCCCGTTCCCCGTCTTCACGAGGACAAGCTTAGCGGGAATCCAGGCGTGTGCTGATGGGCGGTGGATTCCCGATAAAAGCATTCGGGAATGACAACCTTGTCCTCACGAAAGTGGGGATTGTCCTCACGGAAGTGGGGAATGGGCAGTGCATAACGTCTTTACCGGATGTTTACACTAAAAAAGTAGACAGAATAAATAAGACCATATCTTATAGATCTTGTTTATCCTGTTCATCCTGTCTCAAATAGTATAAATGGATATGGAAAATCTTACACAGTGGCATCTCACTTTTGTTGGCATTGAAAACCTCGGTTTGAGGGCGCTGGTGGTGATTCTGGCGATTGCCGCACTATGGTTTTCATGGCTCAGTATAAAAAGTATCACTCCCGCTGCCAAACGACTGCTCCTTATCACACTCAGATTCGCTGCTGCGGTGCTCATCGTTCTTCTCATTCTTCAACCTCAAGTTGAGCAGAAAGAGGTCTTAAAATTAAAAAATAAGGTCGTATGCCTCATAGACAATTCAAAGAGTATGACCCTCAAAGGAGGAGATACGGGCATCTCCCGGTTCCAGCTCGTTAGTGATTTCTTCAAAGATAATGCAGCCTTTATTGAAGAACTACAAAGTAACTTCGATGTCGATTTTCTATCCTTTTCTGAGATGATCAAAGAGATTTCTTCTGACGATATCAAAAATGGTCTTGCCCTTGATGGCACAAATACCGACATCGCCCGAATACTCAAGCTCCTGAAAAAACGTTATGAGGGCAAATCCGTTAAGGGATATTTAGTATTCTCTGACGGTGCGGATACGGTTGAACTTCCCTCAAGTATAAACAAGCTCGAAATTATTTCAAATCTTGCAAAGGAACTCTCTGCCCCATTCTTTACCTTCTCACCGGGTGGTAATATGGATGTCAGGGATATTGCTATCAGTAATATTTCTTACGACAGTTTCACTTTTGTGAGAAGTCCATGGAAGGCGGACGTCACGGTAAAAATTCTTGGATATAAAGACCTCAAACTTCCCATTACCCTAAAACAGGGTAACGACATTATTTCCTCAAAGATTTTAAATACCGGTGAGGAGAGCGAACTTCACATAGACCTGGCATTTACCCCGTTTACAACGGGAACGTTCCTGTATACCATATCCATTCCCGTCCAACCTCATGAGGCAATCACAGAAAACAATCAAGTCAGTTTTTTGGTAAAAGTGGTGCGGGATAAAATCAGAATTATGCATGTATGCGGACGTCCGTCCTGGGACGAGCGTTTTCTGCGGCAGATATTAAAAAGCGATCCGAACATTGACCTCATATCCTTCTTTATTTTAAGAACGCCAAATGACGTATCAGAGGCGAGGAATGACGAACTCAGCCTTATTCCTTTCCCGGTGGATGAGTTGTTCACTCAAGCGCTTGGCAGTTTTGATCTGGTTATCTTTCAAAACTTCGATTACCGACCGTATGATACGTCGTTCTTTCGGTTTTCGCATTATTTAAACAACCTTCAGAAATTTGTAGCAGATCAGGGCGGCGGCTTTATGATGATTGGCGGTGACATCTCATTTTCTCAGGGCGGATACGATGGTACGGCAATAGAAGACATTCTCCCTGTAAATCTCTATACAGAAAAAGATAGTATTGATACCTCCCGATTAAAGGCAGTAATTACCAATGATGGCATGAAACATCCTGTAACCACTCTTGATGACAATGCAGACAGGAACATTGCCATATGGAAAGACCTTCCGGAACTCGACGGATGTAACGTAACTACTCAACTAAAATCAGATGCCGTACCTTTAGTAATCTTTCCGACAAAGGGAAATCCACCCCGTATTTCTGTTCGGGATGTAGGGCTTGGCCGATGCATGGCTATTACCACCGATTCTTTATGGCGATGGAATTTTTTATCCGTTGGGAAAGGCGGGAGCAATAGACATTACATAAAATTCTGGCAAAATGCCATTAAATGGCTTATCAAAGACCCCACTTTAAACCCTATCCGCATAACGGTAAATAAAGAAACTTTTCTGCCTGACGAAGAAGTACAGATTAAGATAGAAGTACTCGGAAGAAATTACCAGCCCATGGAGGGTGTGCAATTAGGCATAGATGTTACAAACGAATTTTCCGGGGAAAGCATATTCGTTACAAATGCGACCACTGATAGTAACGGCCAGTACAAATTTACCTTCAAAAATAATAGAGAGGGTTACTATATCGTCAAAGCACTAGCAAAGAAAGAAAATGATGAAATAGGACAGGATTATACCGTCTTTAACATTGCCATAGAAAATAAGGAATTTCAAGATACCTCCATCCGAAGAGACATCCTGGCAAAATTGTCAGAGGTTTCTGGGGGAAAGTACTTCGACCTTCCCACAAAAAATATCGAAGAAAAGTTATTTATTGAAAATCCATCCATTGTTAAACTGGTTGGTAAACGTCAAATCGCCCTGTGGGATAACGGCTACGTTTTCATGATGATACTGGCAATTGTTTCTATCGAATGGTGGATAAGGAAACGGAGCGGCTTAAGCTAAGGCAAAAAACACTTGCATTAAAATACTTCATTTAGTACACTTACTAATTCCTATTTCGCAAAAATACCTCAATTGGACGCTATTATAACAGAAGATAAACAGGGAGGTTTCACTTGATAATAGCGATAGATGGTCCCGCAGGTTCAGGGAAAAGTACCGTTGCCAAGATGCTGGCAAAAAGGCTGGGTTTTCGATATCTCGATACGGGTGCAATGTATCGGGCGCTTACATGGAAGGCAGTGCAGAAGGGTGTAAACATGGAAGATGAAAATGCCTTGTGCCAGCTCATAAATGAAACTACTATTGAATTCCGGGGTAAGGATGAGAATTTAAATATCTTTGTAGATGGTCACAACGTCACGAAAGAAATTCGTTTACCCTCTATTACGAATAATATTCATTATATCTCAAATAAACTCGGCGTTCGGCAGCGTATGGTAAAGCTTCAACAAAAGCTTGCAGCAGAAGGAAACATCGTCGCTGAAGGTAGAGATATGGGCACGGTTGTATTCCCAAATGCAGAAAGAAAGTTTTTTCTGGACGCAGATATTGAAGAACGCGCCAAAAGACGTTACGCTGAGTTTAAGCCGTCGCATAAAGAAGTTTTTTATGCTGATGTTATAAAAGATATAGAAACACGCGATAGGCGAGATACAACAAGAAATAATTCACCCTTAGTAAAAGGGAGTGATGCAATATATATTAATACAACGAAGTTCGCCATTGACGAAGTGTTTAATATGATGCTCAAAGAAATCGAGTCTATCGGGCATAAATAAGGTTTTTAAAGTAAAGCGTAGAACGTATTTTATTTCATTCATTTTTTTTAATTTTTATTTCGGAGAATTCATCAAATCATGGATCGTGATATTTTAAAAGAGTACAATATAAATTTAGCCGACATTGAAAAAGAAGTTGATGCAATTATGGGTGGCGAGGATAACAAAAAGAAGATGGAATCAACATGTTATGATTCTATCCAGAACTTTGAGATAGGCACAGTTCTGAAAGGGCGTATTTTAAGCTCCATTGGTGACAATGTTGTCATAGACTGTGGATATAAATCTGAAGGTATGGTTCCCAAGTTTGAATTTGACGATCCTTCCGAAATAGCTATTGGCGAAGAGGTAGAGGTTTTATTAGAAGCAGTAGAAGATGATTCGGGACTCATTAAATTATCGAAACGCAAGGCTGATCGCATACGTGGATGGGAAAGGGTTATTGCAAAATATAAGGAGGGCGATATTATAACGGGACGTGTTACGAGAAAAATTAAAGGCGGCCTTCTCGTGGATATGGGCGTTCCGATATTCTTGCCAGCCTCACAGATTGATGTAAAACCACCCGGCGATATCGCTCAATACATTGGACGAGAAGTCACATGCAGAATACTAAAAATAGATGAGGCACGGCAAAATATTGTTGTTTCCAGAAGAAAGCTTATCGAAGAAGAACGCAATAAGAAGAAACAGGAATTGTTGACAGAAATTGAGGTAGGGCAGGTCAGAAAAGGCGTGGTAAAAAACATTGCCGATTTTGGTGCATTTATAGACCTGGGCGGACTGGACGGACTCTTACACATTACCGATATGAGTTGGGGAAGAATAAGCCACCCCTCCGAACTGTTGGCAATTGACGATGAAATCGAGGTAACGATACTCGGCATCGATAAAGAAAAAGAAAAGGTTGCTCTGGGACTAAAGCAAAAATCAGAAAACCCATGGATGCACATCGAGGAGAAGTATCCTATAGGCTCCAGGGTAAAAGGACAAGTTGTTAATATAATGTCCTATGGCGCCTTTGTAAAACTAGAAACAGGAATCGAAGGTCTTGTGCACATCTCCGAGATGTCCTGGACACGCCGTATCAATCATCCATCTGAAATAGTAGCTATCGGTGATATGGTAGAGGTCGTTGTTCTTAAGATTGATAAGGAAAAAGAGGAAATCTCACTCAGTATGAAACAGACGGAAGTTAATCCCTGGACGGTAATCGAAGAAAAATATCCAGCCGGAACAAAAATTAAGGGTCGTGTCCGCAATCTGACTAATTACGGTGCATTTATTGAGATTGAAGAAGGTGTTGATGGATTGCTTCATATTTCAGACATGTCGTGGGCAAAGAAGGTAGGCCATCCCTCTGAAATTGTTAAGAAGGGGGATAAAATTGAGGCTATCGTACTTTCTGTTGACCGCGAAAAGAAGCGGGTTGCTTTGGGTCTAAAACAACTCTCTGATGACCCGTGGACAAAAGAAATTCCCGACACATTTAAGGTAGGTGATATTATCAAAGGTAAAGTCACTAAGCTAACCAACTTTGGCGCATTTCTGGAACTCGGTAAAGGAATCGAAGGCCTGTTGCATATTTCAGAATTTTCCAATGAAAAGGTAACCAATCCTGCTGATGTTGTTAATATCGATGATGAGCTGGAAGTCAAGGTTATTCGAATCGAACCTGATGCAAGAAAGATAGGGCTCAGTCTTAAAAAATTATCCAATTCTTCAACTGGAGAATCCCAACAGCAACCATCAGATGAAGGCATGGATGCGTCTGAAAAGGAAGCGAGTGCAACAGACGCTTAGTGATGCTGTAACAAAAAGGAAGGAGATAACCGTACGGAATCTGCTTTACAAACATATCTAAAAGAAATTAATAAAATTCCGTTGTTATCTCTTGAAGAAGAACAGGAAATAACAAAAAGGGTGGTAGAGGGGGATGCGACGGCACGAGAAAAACTGATACGCTCTAACTTGCGGCTGGTTGTTAGTATTGCAAAACAATATGTTCACAAAGGGCTTTCCTTCTTAGATTTGATCGAGGAAGGGAATATCGGTTTGATTCGTGCTGTTCAAGGTTTTGACCCGACGACTGGATTTAAATTTAGCACGTATGCAACATGGTGGATAAAACAGGCGGTCCGCAGGGCATTAACGGATAAGGCAAAGACGATTCGCATACCCTCTTACATGCTTGAAAAAATATCCAGACTAAAAACCACAGCTACTGACCTGTTAGATAAACTCGAAAGACCTCCCAGCCTGGGTGAGATTGCAAAAGAGATGGATATCACTGCAAAAAAAGTGGAATCCATCGAGCATGTTATACGATCGACAGGGTCACTCAACTCGACAGGAGTCACAGGTTCAGATCTTATTTGGGCGCTGAGTAGTATTATACCTGATAAAAAAACACCTACGCCTGAAGATGCGTTGGAAGAAACTTATGAAAGAGAAGCCCTGGAAAAGCTCCTGGATATTATCGATACAAGGGAAGCAACGGTAATAAAATTACGGTATGGTTTGGCGGATGGTGAGCCCAAGACCCTGGAAGAAATTGGCAAACTGTTGCATTTAAGCCGTGAACGCATACGACAAATAGAGAAAGAAACCATTCAAAAATTACATTATATTCAGACAAAAGAGAAATAACGCATGGACAATTTAAAAAAACTGATTCGTGACGTACCCGACTTTCCCAAAAAAGGTATTATCTTTAAAGATATTACTACACTCTTGCAAAATCCGAAAGGACTGAGAGATACCGTAGAAACAATATCTAATCAGTATAAAAATAAGAAAATCGATATTGTAGTCGGTGCCGAGGCACGCGGATTTATTCTGGCTCCCACGATTGCCTTTAATCTCGGTGCAGGCTTTGTTCCCATTAGAAAACCTGGGAAACTTCCTTATGAAAAGATTAGCATGAGCTATGCCCTTGAATACGGGACTGATACCCTTGAAATACACAAAGACGGTGTCAGGAAAGGACAACAAGTACTCATGGTAGACGATTTGCTGGCAACGGGTGGAACTATGGCGGCCTGCTGCAAACTGGTTGAATCGCTGGGTGGAAACGTTGTCGGATGCGCCTTTTTGATCGAGTTAACGTTCCTCAATGGCAAGAAAGCTCTGGATAAATACGATATATACTCGCTTATAAAATATTAAGAAGCGGCTTGTTTTTTGTACTCAATTCCAAAAGTACAGTATCGTGAACGTAAAAGGAAAGCAGCGGTTATTAATTCAGAACTATTTCAATCGATTGACCTTCCCTCCAGACTTGATTAAACACCTTTGCATTTTTTAATGCCTCCATCACCTGTTTTTCAATCCACATAATCACATCACTATAACCGCAACTAAAACACCTGACCATTGTGGAGCCTTTCAGCGTTTTTACCATAACTGAAATGGCTTCACCCTCACAGTTCGGGCATCTGGTTGAAGAAATTACGGCCTTATATTTTTCACTAATTTCCTTATTTGAAAAATGGTCTGACATTTTCATACTCCTTTAAAAGAACTGATGAGTATACGGAAGTTTCAATTTTAAAACACATCTTTTTGAACAAAAGTTTCCAAGAATTTATTTTATTTGAGTTTCTCGTTGCGAGTCTGAATAATCAATGAGTTTTTTCATAAGGTATGGTGGGCGCTAGTGGATTCGAACCACTGATCCCTTGCGTGTGAAGCAAGTGCTCTAGCCACTGAGCCAAGCGCCCAAATTAATAAGTAATATTCTATTAAATAATTTTACTAAATTCCATTAAAAATAATGAACGTCGTGTAATTTTTTGCCGTCTCAAAATTCTTTGACAAAAAATTTCTATTTGGCTACAATCAGTTCCGGCGTATTAATTATTTTTATGAAAAGGGGTAGATACTATGAGTACCAAAGACAACCATTTTTCCCGTAGGGATTTTTTGAAACATACTGCCCTTGGTGTTGTTGGCGCTGGAATAGGCATGAACGGTTTTAGAAACCTGCAAGCGGCCTTTGGCGCTGACGAACAACTTTCTTCATTTTACAAAAGCAGGGTAATTGCCGTTAAAAACAATGGAATTATGAAGGATGGCAAACCCGACCAAAAAATCGTCCGGAATATGATGGACGAGGGTATGTTTACCCTCACAGGGAAAAAAACCACTGCAGAGGCATGGCGCACATTCTTTACCCCCGAAGATGTTGTAGGAATTAAAGTGAACCCAATTGGCGGGGTAAAGCTCTCTACCCGGCCAGAAGTTGTTAACGCAATCGTTCTTGGCCTGATAGCTGCCGGAGTAAAAGAAAATAATATTATTATCTGGGATCGCTTTAGCTATCATCTGATTACAGCCGGTTTCCCCTTGAATCAAGGAAGCGGCGGGGTTCGTTGCTATGGTACTGAACCAACGGCTGGGTATGATAAAGCAACATATTACGAATCATTGGACGACGACTACACCTTACGCCAGGACGACGGGGCACGTTCACTCTTCAGCAATATCGTTACCAAACACGTAACGACAATTATCAATGTACCCGTTATGAAGGATCATGGAATTGCGGGTGTGACCTTATGTCTCAAGAATCTTGCCTTCGGGGCTGTCAATAACACCCAGAGATTCCATCCGACACCTTACTTTTGTGATCCAGCCTCGGCAGAGATCTGCGCACACCCCGTACTCAGCGGCAAGGTGCGTTTACATATTGTTGACGCATTACAGGCCTGTTTTGATGGCGGGCCAGCCGGCATGAAGACATGGACGATGTGGAATGAGGAACGGCTCTTTTTTGGGACAGACCCGGTAGCAATCGATAGGATAGGGCTTGAAATCATAGACAAGAAACGCAAGGAAAATAATTATCCATCAGTATTTCAAAAGGCCAGGCATATTGCCACCGCAGAGAAAAAAGGGCTGGGCGTTTATGACAGGAAAAACATTGCGTTAGTGGAACTCAATGTATGAAAGGTATCAAAGGTTTAATTTTAATATTCAATAAATTCAAAATAGCTAGAAAGTCGTTAAAATCAGAAATTGTAAAGTTGAGAGGTTATGAGGTTGAGATGTTCTCATCTTCACAACTTCCCATCTTCTCAAATTCATCCAGGCTTTGTATCTCAAAAATAGCCGAAAGACGGACTTAATCTTGAATTTCCGGAGAAGACCTTGTATTTTTATCTATGGGTGAGAGTTCTTCTATTTCCTTTTTACTTCCCGCCCCTAATACCTTAAACTTTCGGGCAGAGGGGAGCACACGACCTTCAAAAGACGCTACGGCTGCGTTAAATGCCTCTACAGCCCTTCCAAGAGATCCTCCAAGTTTTGTGAGATGTTCAACCATCGTGGCAATGCGCTCATGAAGTTCCTGTCCGAGTTCGCTGATCTGCTGTGCATTTTCTGCTATCTGTTCTTGTCGCCATCCATAGTGCACAGCCCGCAGAAGCGCAATAAGGGTTGTTGGTGTTGCCAGGATGACGCGTTGATTAACGCCCTCTTCAATCAATGATGGGTCTTGCTCCAGCGCAGCGCTGAAAAACATCTCACCGGGCAGAAAGAGGATCACAAATTCAGGTGTGGGTTGAAACTGATCCCAGTAAAATTTTGCGCTTAGTTTCGCCATGTGAGACCGAATCTGTTGGGCGTGCTCCTTAAGCTTGT
>JAUSDH010000243.1 GCA_030650655.1 Candidatus Brocadiaceae bacterium | reverse complement strand
ACCTGCCCTATCTCTGACGGAGACTCAGTATATCGGGGATCATTTGGTCCCATCAGTGTCACCACAGGTCTTTTAAAGGCAACGGCAATATGTCGGGGACCGGAATCTACGGTTATCAATAAGTCGCATCTTTTTATGAGCGCCTTAAGGACATCAAGAGAGATGACCCGGGTTGCCAGATTTATTAATCTCGATTTTCCAGCCTGCTCAATATCTCTGGCTAATGGTATTTCATGGGGAGCGCAGACAATGGCTATATTACACTCTAACTGTTGCTTTATGAGGTCTGCCGTTCTGGCAAATCCTTCAGCCGTCCAGCATTTTGATGAGCCGTATGCAGCCCCAGGATTCAACAAAACAAGAGGACGACCGTTGAGATTACAATCCTTAAATATTTCATCCACACGCCGCTGACTCTCTTTGTTAATAAATAATTCCAATTCCTTCGAGCGTATTTCACATCCCATCTCTGTACATAAACGCAGGTAATAATCCCCCATATACGTTGGGCAAAACTGTCCATTTTCATAGAATCGATTTATTCTATCGGTAAGTAACCACGAACGGGCATCCCTCTTATAGCCAACGCGACGCTTTACACCGCCCAGCCAGAATACAAGAGCCGAACTAAAGGAATTGGGGAATAGAAATCCAAGATCGTATTTTCTAAATCGTATTTGTTTCACAAGAGAAAAGATCTGCGTACTTTTAGAGTATTGATTATTTGAATCTAAAACAAGTACCTCCTCAAACCAAGGGGCACCCTCAATAAGCTTCAGGACGTAAGATTTTAGGGCAATGGTTATTTTTGCGTTTGGGAAGTTTTCCCTGATACAGCGGAAGGCAGGCGTTGCCATCACAACATCGCCTACCCAATTAGGCGAACGGATAATGATGTTACTTATGTTGGCAGGTTTTATCAATGAAACCTCATGTAAATTGGAAATGAAAACACCAAAATGTAATTTTGATTCTACAGTAATGCTTTATCTGTTGTCAAGGTACGATCCATGCAATTATCGTTGCCTTTACTGCTTTTTCTATTGACAGTGGGTTTCTTCACTAATATCATAAATCATGAAAACTCATGTATTGATCATTTATAAAAAAACACGAGATACCGTATGCCGCTTTACGAAATTATATCCCTTATAGGTTTTATCCTGGGTACTACCCTGCACATAGTCCTTTCGATCCTGATTGTGCAGCGAAAACATAAAACGAGGAGTGAACTCGTATTCCTCTTCCTCGTTATCAGCGTTGCCATGTGGCATTTTGGAAATGCCGTGTCCCTCTTCAGCTTTATCCTGTTTGGACGAAAAATCCAGTCCGTAGACCTTGTTGCCGATGCGATTTCGTATGGTGGTATTGGTTTTATGCCCAGCCTGCTGCTCCACACGGCAGTTCTGTTTCTTTTTGAAAGCAAACCTCAGATTAAAAGATTTTTGCAGCAACTCATTATCGTCGCTATTTACCTCCCCGTCTTTCCCTTTTCGGTAATCATAAAAAATTTTGTTCTTTCAGAAGATACCCATTTGGGAATAACGGCAACACCTTATATCAAACCTTTTGTAGTGTGGCTGATAACCTCGCTCTTTATCGCAGCAAATATCTCACGATGGCTGGCAAGAATGGTTGAAGAGAAAGAGGAAAGAAAGTTTCACCTGGCTATTTACTGGGTAATAATTTCCATCGCTGCCATTATTGGGTTTACCTTTCTTTTAGGGGGAAATAAGATTGCCTATATTGGGGATTATCTCGTATTAGGCTCCATGTTGTCCTCAATCTTCCCCAGTATTATTTTCTCCTATTACGTTTATCGGTATAATTACATGGAATTTGTGCTCCGACGGAGCGTGTTTTATTCATTCCTTACCCTTATCTTGATTTGTCTCTATTATTTTGGAATCAAAAAATTGGCAAAATCCCTCGAACATCACTACTTTGTGAATTCCAAGATACTGGAGTCTGTCTTTGTTATAAGCCTTGTGTTCTGGTTTCCCACACTTAAGGAAAGGATACAGAGACTTTTCAGAAAACTGCTATTTTTCCGCACGGGGGACAGTGAATATTTACTAAACGAATTGAGTCACGTCATTAGTACAGACCCGCTCGTTAACTTCACAAAACTGCTCGAATATGTGGTAGAATCTGTCAAAAAAGCCACAGCTATTAAATCCACCAGCCTCCTAGTTTTCAAGCCTGTCCCTTTCTCCGAAAAGGGAAGTGAACGGGTTCAAATTATCGGTGACAAAAAATATGAACCAATAACCCAGCAAAACATACAGCATATTATCCAGTTCTTTGCCAACGGGGAGTTTGTTGTGCTCAATCGACACGAGGCAAAGGATGTATCTATCATCAATGAAATGAGACTGCTTGATGCTGTCTTTATATTCCCGATATTTGTGAACCGTAAACTCACCGGTATTTTAAGCCTCGGACGGGCCAGGAGAGGCTTGCCAATCGCTTCTGACAGTCTTGACCAACTCATGATCGTCGCGAATGAAATTGGGTCTGCAGTTGAAAAATCAAAGATTATCGAGGAAAAGCTCCAGCTTGAAAGAAAGATGTATGAAAATGAAAAACTGTCCAGCCTCGGACGCCTCTCCACAAGCGTAGCGCATGAGGTCAAAAATCCCTTAAGTTCTATAAAAGCTATCGTCCAGGTTATGCGTGAAGATTTAAGGAAAAATGATCCGTTACAAGAAGACCTGGCCATTATTGTGAATGAGATCGACCGGCTGACCAAGGTGGTCAATCAATTGTTACAATTTGCAAAACCAAGCCGCGAGGTGAAAGCCAATGTCAAGATTGGAGAGGTCATTAATTCGACGCTGATCGTACTCAATCACGAAGCAAAACAAAACAACATCGTAACCCATTGCCAAATTCCCAATGACTTACCGGCACTCGCCACTGATGAGGGTGCCATGAAAGAGGTATTTTTTAATTTGCTCCATAATGCCATCCAGGCAATGCCCACCGGTGGAAAGATATCTGTTGATGCCCATTACTTGCATAATAACCATGCAATTCAGGTTACCATTGCCGATACAGGCCCGGGTATACCACAGGAATCATTCCAAAAAATATTCGAGCCATTTTATACAACCAAGCAAACAGGGACAGGGTTGGGGCTCTCCATTGTAAAAAAGAAACTGGAAGATATGGACGCCACCATCCATGTCGAGAGCAACGGAAATGGCGCATCATTTATTATAAACTTTCCTTTAAATGAATCCGTTTTAATGCCAACATGATAATGCATAGGAATTCCTATTTGGACACAGATGCACATAAATTCAAATCTCGAATTTCTAAATTCGAAACAAATCCAAAATTCAAAAGTTGAAATAAGGTGAGAAATAAGCAGAAATAAGAGGGGGGAAAATAAGGGTCACCCATTTCTTCGCCCCAGGCGAAATGTAGGAGCAAACTGCGCTTCTACTTCTCGGGGTATCTCTTATTCAGTGCACACGGTGGCAATCCTTGATTTAACCGGGATATTGGTCGAACAATCAAGTCCTGGCGTCAGACCGTGAAGGTCAAAGGCCAGCCTCACGCCTTTTCTGAAGATCAAGCAATGGGTAGAACCGCCAAAGTGGAACTTGCCTATCGGATCGCCTTTCTTGACATGCTGCCCTTCTTTAACGGTGATCTGGCAACTGGAGACTTCGGCCATTCCAACCGGCATCACACACATAAGCCCTAAAGCAGAAATAAGAGAGAAATAAGAAGAGAAATAATTATCACACCTTGATTAGTGATTTAATATTTTCTAATCGTTTATTAGTTTCATCTTCTTTAGATATCTTTGATTTCATAATAGTTACTCTCCGACTTATGGAAGAATAACCAAGACCAAACAAATTACCAATTTCTTGATTGTTATACCAACCTGTACTCCATAATAGATAGATTAATAAATCACGATTTAACTTATTTGAATCGCTTATCCTGGAGGATTGCAAGAAATCATTTGTATTACATTTTAATATCTTTGCAGCTTTCTCTATTATGGTTTTTGGGTCGGTGTCTCTCAAAACTTGCCGTTTTTGCGGAATTTCAACATCTGGTTTTTCAGACAAATATTTGGACTTGATACGGTCGATAAACTTCTGTGATCCCAAAAAAAGACCATGCCGAAAATCTTCCCATATTCTTTTTTCTTCCCGGGAATAGCATTGAACCATTTCTCGATATGCCTTGTTCTTATCTTTTGTATCAAAACGAGAAAGAATAGGCGCTATACGCAACCACTCTGGTGATTTTTTGCCATAGGCATACATGAGATAACTGCTCCATGGATAATCTACTAACCGTCTAACTATTCCGGCCCGTAATGGATTCCTGTGGATATAGCAAGAAAGAAGCGTCAGGTATTCATCATTTTCAACAAGAAAGTTTTTGAATCGTCCTTGGAAAAGGTGGCCATTTCGCTTGTGTTTTATATTATATCGACGTGTGTAAGTAGTTCCAAACCATTGCATGCTCTTAGAAATATTGGGCTTATTAGTTTTGAGGAGTAGATGATAATGATTATCCATGAGAACATAGGCATAAACTTCAACCTCAAACCTTTCCGACATTTTTCCCAAAATCTCCAGAAACGAAATACGATCATCATTATCATGAAAAATCTTCCTTCGCTCGTTTCCTCGTGATAAGATGTGATAGTAAGCCCCTTCAAATTCTATGCGCCATTGTCTTGTCATGGCAGACAAGATAGCAAAATTGCCTTTTATTGTCAATAAATTAATCACTAATCAAGGTGTGACCCCGTCCTCGGCCTTGCGAAAAAAGACCGGTTGATTTCGTAGATTTTCCCCGAAATATTTTTTCCGTCTTCGGGCTTGTAGTGATAAATAATCCTGTTGCCTTTGCTATCGGAGGATTCCTCAATCAGCCATTCAAAAATTTTTGTTTTATCTTCCGGGTCGGCAATACGAGCATCTTCACTTCTACCGTATTTGACCGTTACATTGCTACGGCTTGTCACCTTCCACCAAGACTCCCCGCCAGAGGGATTGGCCCAATGTTCAATTAAAGAAAAACTACCTTGCTCCCTTGGCAAGAAGGTAAGGACATGCCAAGAAACACCACCATCAGATATTATTTTTTCATCAGGTACCCATTGCCCATTTTTTTCTATTAATTTCGGCGTCAGCTCGCCTTCGTCCGCCAAAATGTATGTGTCATCCCCGTTATATTTTGGAATGCCGGTATCTGTTTTTCTGGATATTTTGGGGATGGATAAAGAAAAACCCAATCCAAAAACATCATTGCCACCTCCTGAGCTGTAGCTGAGGCTCAGTTTCGGTTCTAAACCTCGGGCCGGGGTTAATGGAATGGGAATAGAGGAATAGAGTAGCTGCCTGTGCCTGAAAAGGCGTTGGGTTGAAAAGTTTCCCCGATGCCCTTTATGGCACCTCCGCCTTTCGGCAAGGAGATGCTTTGAGCTTTAATTTTATTTCCTGATTGACTATTTTTTTCCAAAATCGTTACACCATAAAATTTGTAAATTGCTTATCCCGTTGACTCAGGTATAGATCAGTGGTATGCTTTGGAAATGGCGCGACCAACATTTCCGAAGACACTCCGAGAGTTCCGTGAGCGTTTTGCTACGGAAAGTGCTTGTTTGAATTATTTGTGGGAAAGCCGGTGGCCAGAGGGCTTCCGGTGTCCACGGTGTGGCAGTAGGAGGGCTTGGCCTCTCGGGGAGCGTCGTGTTTGGGAGTGTCAAGGGTGCGGCTTGCAGATTTCTCCAACCGCGGGCACGTTGCTGCATCGGAGTCATTTTCCCTTGCGGGAGTGGTTCTGGGGGGCATACCTCGTCGCCACCCACACACCTGGTTTCAGTGCTACGCAACTCCAACGGCAGATGGGATGCAGTTACAAGACTACGTGGTTTTTGCTACAGAGACTCCGGCGCGCCATGGTCAACGAAGGTCGCAGCCCATTAGCGGGGAGGATCGAGGCGGATGAGGTGATTGTCGGAGGGCCCGTTCAGGGTAAAACTGGACGCGGCGTCACCAAGGCTGAGCACAGCACCTTGGTTTTCGGTGCGGTGGAGGTCATCGCCTATGAAGATAAGCACGGCGACAATCTGGAGAAAGCCGGACGCCTTCGCCTGGCTGTAGCGCAGCGTGCCGATGCGGTGTCCATCCGCAGTTTTCTCAATAGCAACATTCTGCCCGGCAGCGTGATTAATACCGATGGATGGAAAGGTTATTCAAAGACTGCGCTGGCAGGTTATTGCCATGAACTTCATGACCCCGAAACTCTCGCCCTGCATATTCATCGCGCCTTCGGGAACCTCAAAACTTGGCTCAATGGTACTCACCACGGCGTTGATCCCAAATACTTGCAACATTACCTCGATGAATTTGTTTTCCGCTTTAACCGCAGGAATACGCCGATGGCTGCGTTCCAAACCTTGCTGTGCTTGGCAAGTCAACGAAATCATGTTCCTTTGAAATTCATGGTCAAACCTGAGTCAACGGGATAAGCATA
>JAUSDH010000240.1 GCA_030650655.1 Candidatus Brocadiaceae bacterium | reverse complement strand
TTTCGATACCTAAATCCTGGATGACCGCTTTATAAAAACTTTCCTGTTTACCATAACCACATAAAATAAATTTCACTTTCGAATGATTCTTTAGAACCCTTGCAAACACCTGAAAACATATTTCAAAACCTTTACTTCTTTCAAAACGACCTACACTTCCGATGATTATAGTATCATCAGAGATATTGTATTCAGCGCGAAATTTATTTCCTTTTTTCGAAGGGTTAAAAAGATCGATGTCTACCTGGTTAGGAATTACAATAACTTTTTCAGGCTTTGCAAAATTTTTGTGTACCATCATACGCTTTAGTAAACCGGAGGCCGTAATAATCCTGTTCGACAGAATGGTATTCACCAGAGTATATTGGAGTTTTGATACACACGTTTTTTCTAAATCCGGCCCATGTAAGGTAACGACAGTTTTGGAATGTCTGAATATTTTAGCAATTAAACATCCCCAGAAATCCGCTGGTACCGTATGGGCATGAACAATATCTATTTTTTCTTCATCAATGAGAGATAAATATTTTTTAAATGTACGGACATCTCGCCAGGTGGTTAATCCAAGCCGTTCGACCCGAATACCCATTTTTCCGATTTGAACAGCAAATGGTTCCACTTTTGACAGGTTGCGGCTGAAAAGGGTGCAGGCTACAACATGAAATTTTTCTTTGTTGATATGTCTGCATAGCGTAGTCACATGCTGTTCTGCACCGCCAATAAAGAGCGTATCAATCACGTAAAGGATATTTATCTTTCTTTTCATTCGTGTTTTTTTCTTTGTGAGAGTTTTTCTCTGCGTTCTTCCCGACCTTTGCGGTGAACTATTACAGAAATTGTTATTTATCGTCTATCCTCTAACAAGGTTGTGTATATATTTTCTAGTTGATCTGCATATTTATCCCAGGAATACTTCTGTGCCTCTATACGGGCATTTTTTGCTAAATAGCTTCTTAACTGTTCATCACGGGCTAATCGGATGATGGCGTTTGCTATTTCTTCGACGACGCTAGGCTCTACGAGTAATGCTGTATATTGGTCCTGTAATATCTCTGCTATTTGTCCAATTTTTGTGGCAATGATAGGTTTGCCAGCGCTGAGATATTCGAAGATTTTGATAGCAGAACCGAAGAATGTCATCCCAAGCTCCTTGAAAGGGGCAACGACTACATCCGCAATTGAAAGTATTTCGGGAATTTTCATATGGTCTATATAACCTGTGAATCTGACTTTATCAGTAATTTTAAGTTCCTTTGAAAGTTTTTCAAGTTTTTCCCTTGCCTGTCCTTCTCCGACTATCAAGAGAATGGCATTTGGAATTTCTCTAAGTACCAAGGGGAGGGCAGAAATAATATCTTCTATTGCATACCACACTTGAAGTGTGCCGGTATAAACAATTATAAATTTACCCTCTAAACCGAGAGATTTCTTAATGCCTGCAATATCAAAATCTTTGTCAAATGTCTGTGTATCAGCCGCATTTGGTAAAACAGTAATTTTATTTGGGTCTTTGACTATACTATTTTCAATTAAAAATTTTTTTAAGTTGTTAGAGACGGCTATTATATGATGTGTGAATTGCAGACAGAATTTGCGAATCATCTTTACCGTTAGTTTCTGAATAGGAGGAATATCTTTTGTGAATAATTTTTTTTCTTCTATGCCTGGACCGTTAATTTCCATTACGTGTGGAATTCCGAGTAGTCTGGATGCCAGTATCCCACCAAAAGCGTATAAACCAAATCTTTCATGTATAACATTAAATTGATAAATTTTGTTTAATTTAATTATATGCAGCATGATATTAATGCTGTTTATAGTTCCTGTAAATGGAAATAAACGATGGAAGAAGAAACGAAGATATTTGTGTTGAACGGTCAAATAACTATCAAATTCAGATAATGATTGCTTCTCATTTATAGTCAACAAAAACACATTATGTCCTTTTTTTTGTAATCCTTCTATGATCTTTTGTACATGAATCTTGAAGCCTTCTCCTTTTGTTAAGTCCAATCCTCTATCGCCAATTAAATATAATATACTGAATTTTTTTGAATTCTTCATAATTACCAATAGTACGTAGCGAACGTTTGCATGAATACACTTTGAATAAATACTAAAAATTCTAGTAAAATCCACTCTTTAGAGAGATTTTAACCTCTTTGAATCGAACCATTATGCCTTATAATAATTTTTCCCGTTTGACACAATTACAACTAGCCAACCTGAATAATAATATAAGAACCTCCTTTAGGAGTAGTGAATCTTTTTATTATTTTCCAGGTATCTGGTGGGCTTTTTACAAAATCAGGAATTTCCGTTCCATAAAATTTGTTAAGTTGCATCACATTTTCCGGATTAATAATAACATAACAATCCGATACTTCTTGCATATTCGCACCCATAAAGTCTACGATTAGTTTGTCGTAATGATATGCATAAAGGTATTCCAATGTGCCTTCTGTCATATAATCGGTGTAGATTTTTTTTCTTAAAGGCGTACCGAGAATAGAAACAGTTTCTCTTTCATTACGGGTTAGCTTCTGAATGTTATTGTTTTCTATACGAACTACATATAAAGAATGAAGAAATATGGTTCCTAATAATACCGGAATTACAAAACGTGTTTTATCAATTTCCTTTTCGTGATTGGTGATAATGTAAATACAGTATAAAATTGATATTGAAAGTAGTGAGCCAAACAGGATATCTGTGATGGTACATTCGAATAAATTTAGGCAAATCAAAATAAAATCGATTATGATTAATGAAATACAAAAGTTTTTTACCTTAATGATATTATGAGTAATAATAGCTTTATATGAATCGTACAAATAGAAAGAAATAATCATAATTCCCGGGAAAATTAGAGGATAGAAATGACGGTGACTCGCCAGTAACGGTATGTATGACTTTAGGCTTGTGCTGCTAAAATTTAATACCAAATATAAAGAAATAAACCAGCACACAAAATATTTTAATTCTTTAGATTTGTTGAGAAGAGCATACAGTATTCCTCCCAATACGAGATAAAAGTAAAATCCAAATATATAATTCCCCCTTAATAGCAAATAGGGTACTGCATAAATTAATCGCTTGTACAGCTCACCTTTATAAGTCAGGTCTAACCATCGGGCGATGTTGTGAGTCGCATTATTCACGGTGAGGATTCGTTCAAACGGGTTTCCGGTTTTATAATAATAAAAACCAAATTCTGATAATAGTATGAACATAAAACCTAAACCGATAAACAACCATGCAGTTTTAAATTTTTTGCTATTGATGGTAAGGATCAAAATCCAGACACATAATATTAATAAAACCAATAGAGCCGTTTCCTTTAGTAAATAAGCACATCCAATACATAAACCAGTTAAAAAAGAAAGGGAATACTTATATCGCTGGACATTCTTCTCCGTGTAAATAAATAATATTCCACTTGCAGAAATAAAAGTAACGAAGGGTAAGTCTGGAGTTAACAAGGTGGCATATATCGAATCTATCGGGAGAAACAGCATAAGCAGCGAAGCAAGTAATCCTACATCTTTATTAAAAAAAATATTACCGGCAATAAATGCAATAACGATATTTGCAATAGAACAAATTAATAAAAATAAAACAGAACTGACTTCGTTAAAACCGAAAACTTTAAATGCGAGAGCTGTTGGTAAGACTAATCCCAATCTCTTTGAATGGTGTGAATCCAGGGAAAAATCCCCATTTGCCAGCTTAAAGGATGCTTTGCTATATTCAATATCATCTGAGCCAAAAAAACCATTAAAATAGACTGCACGAAATACCACAGCAAAACAGATTAGCAGCAATAAAAATAAATAATAGGCCTTTTTATTCCGGAATCGTGGTAAGTAAATTTCCTTTAGCATTGAATAGTTGTTTTCTTGCTCCTGCTATTAACGCGGTTTAAAGGATTTTCTGCATCAGATTTATGGAACTTGATGGTACTGATTTTAAAATGGTCATCCTTGTGTATTTCTTACGAAACAATTTTTATATTTGAACGCATTAACGATTTCCCGATAAATTAAGTGCGGCCTGAAATAACTTCTGAAGATAACCTGAATTATTTTCACAAAAAGTAATAACAAGAATTCTCTGTTTTTTAACATGAATTTTATTGCATTGGTAATAAAGATACTTCTATGCATCTTTTTTTGTTCCGAAAGCAACTGCATAACGTCACCCGTTGTAAAATCATTTGTTTGAATCATCCCCGTATTCGTAGTAGCTACCGCAAAATCTCTAAAAGTAGGGGTTGTTGTAATATATCCCTTATCCATACAAATTTTATATAGTTCTGTGCCGTACAAAGGTGTAGCTATGTGTAAAAGCGGTGAAACACAATATTCTTTTTCTAGTCTACTTGCGAGCTCAATTGTCATTTTCATGTCTTCTAAAGTTTCCCCAGGAAATCCAATGATATAAAAGGCTTCTAAATCTATTCCTATTTTTTGGCAAGCCCTTGCTACCCTTATAACGGCATCGATATCCAGATGTTTTTTGATAACATTGTTCCTTACATATTCATTTCCGGATTCTATACCGATTCTTAAATATGTACAGCCGCTTTTCTTACATTTTTTTAAAATATTCTCGTCGATATAATCTGCACGTATACCATTTGGAGTATCCCAGGTAATTCCTATATTTTTTTCAATTAATTGATCGAGTATTTCATCAAATCTTTTGAGATCAAAAGTTAAATTATCATCTTCAAAATGAATATGCCTTACCTTAAAATTGTTCACTACATATTCTATATGCCGGATGACATATTCTTTTGTGTGTGACCGAAATCGATGTCCCATACTCAGGTGAATTGAACAGAAGGTGCAATTGAATGGGCAACCCCTGCTGGTAATCATGGAGATAGCCCTTTCCGAACCTTTATATCTGTAAATCTCTCGGTCTGTATTACCAACAGAATTCAAGTAGAAAAACCGCTCCATATCTATTAGATGATATGCCGGGAATGGAAGATTGTCTAAATCAATGATATTTTTCCTTTTGTTATTATATACAATCTCGCCATTTTTCTCTTTAAATACTATTCCATTGACGGAGTTATACCCCTTCCCTTTGTTAATTGAATCTACCAGTTCGTAAAATGAATATTCACCTTCCCCAACAATTACAATATCAATGTCCTTTGTTTCGTTAAAGAACGTGGTAGGCATTACCGTGGCGTGAGGTCCCCCAATGACGGTTATTGCTTTTGGGTATACTTTTTTAACGATTTCTGCAACTTTTATAGCGTTGGGAATCTGTGAAGAGAACTGATTTGTGATACCTACGATATCGGGTTTAACAGATTTTATTTTCTCATAAATTTCATCCAGGGGTGCTCCCATTCGAAATTCATTATCTCCATGTTGTGGCAGCCAATGAAGCTCGTCTGTGTCTATAATGGCATCATATATCTGGACATCGTAACCGTTCTTGTCAAATATTCCAGCAATATAGAGCAAACCTAAGGGTAATCCACAAACAGGAGGTGTTGTTCCAGGAAAGTGTGTTGTCGGCGGTCTTATTAATAAAACTTTCATGCCTACGTTGTATCAGTAAATCAAATTAGAAAAGTATTTTGTTTATTATTTTGTAGTTTGATGGAAGGCAACTGGCACACATGGGAAGCTTTCTATGCATTGCCAGATCACCTCTGAAATCAATATATTTGTCAGAATTCCAGCTATCCAAAAATCTCTGATTTGTAACGTTGCCCAGTACATGTTCGCCAAAGATGTCAAAACAGCATGGCAACACATCGCCATCGGTTGTAATTACAGGGGTTTGAAGTTTTTGAGGACACAACCTTTTATCTTTCAATTCAAGATTACCTTGTTCATTAGTTATATAGCGGGAAGGTAATGATGTCGAATTAACAAAATAGTCTTTTTCTAGGCTTTCCACATAATCCACATCTTCTCTGGATCGATCAATATGGAGTGATTTTAAATATGCCCTCTCAACGCCCAGATCACGTGCAAGTTTCTCAAAAGCATCCACCTCGTGGATATTTTTTTGTGTAACAACCATCTGAAGGTCGATGGAGGGGTAGGATAATCTTCTGTTCTTCCTTTCCTTAACAAATAATCTTATGTTCTCCACCAGTGTTTCGAAAGAGGCGCCAATTCGGATAGATTCGTAGGTATGCTTTGTGGCGCCGTCCATGGAGACCGCCATAAAATTAAGTCCAGAATCCAATATGCCCTCACGAGCCTCGGCATTTAATAAAATACCATTGGTTAGCATTGAGACGGACAATCCCCTCTTGGTAGCATAGTGGATCATCTTGAAAATATCTTTGTTAAGCAAAGGTTCTCCACAATAGGAAACACCGATAGTATTGCATATAGGGGCAATATCATCAATAATCTTTTTGAATAGATCCGCGGACATAAATCTGTTTTTTCTGCCCAGGTCTGCCTTTACGGAACGGCAAATAGTACAGTTGAGGTTACAGACGCTGGCCGTTTCAATAACAATATCATTTGGATATTTATTGAGTTTTTGGAATAGTTGATGTATGCGGAAAGAGAGAGATCTTCTAAAATTTCCTTTGCTTACTTTTGCAAATGATTGAAATAGCTTGTTTTTATGGAAATTGTATTTCATGGTTATTTTTTTAAATCACCGTTTGACACACACTCAATATCTTTTTTGTTGTAGTCTCCCAGGTAAATGAATTCATAACCAGTTTTCTGCCATTTTTCCCCATAGTGTTCATGCGCTCGTTATCCTTCAACAGATTAACAATTGCGTTTGCCGCTTGTTCATAGTCTTCTTCCTGAATAACAATACCAATATTATTTTCCCGTACGAAGTGACCACAAGATTCACCAGCAATCACGGGTCTTTCACAAGCCATATACTCATATAATTTTAATGATTTTCCATAGATTTTCCCAATACCAGTTAGGATCAATATGCCTGCATCGGCTGCATTGATATAATTGGGGATATTCTCATATTCAACTTCACCAATAAAATCAACGTGTGATGTTAGTTCCAATTTTTTTGTTAGATGAATAGTACTTTCTAATAAGTATCCTCTTCCGATCATAAGGAGTTTTGCATTTGGTAGCTTTTGTATAACATGATTTAGAATATGGATGATATTGTGGACACCATGGTGGGGATAAAAACTACCGACGAATATTATGTAATAAGAATCTTGATCTAATTTCAGTAAATCTCGTATCTCGTTCTTTTCTTTTGGATAAAAAAGATCTGCATTAACGCCATTTTCTATAACACTGATTTTCTGCGCATCTTTGTGTGTCTTCAGAAGTTCTAACTTTATATTTTCGCTAACCGAAATTATCTTATGTGCCAGGATGAAATTTATGTATTGAAAAAATCCAAATATTTTATGTTTTAGAAGATACCTTCCCATACCCTCCAAATCGACTGTTGGAATACCGTTTATTTCCAGTACGTGTGGTACTTGCAAAACAAGGCCGACTAAGGTGGGTGTAATGGATAATCCCATTTCCCTTACATAAAAGATATCAGCCTTAAGTCTTATTTGATATGCAAATAAGTAAAAGAAAAGGCACACGTAATAGATATATTCTTTAATAAATCTGACTTTAAGTGTTGGGACATAAATTACGCGAATAGGGGTGTTACTTCTATATTTACCTATATTTGGTGCAAAGAGAATGACATCATTCCCGAATTCTTTCAAGTGTTCGGTGACTTCTTTTATATGGGTTGTTGATGCCCGTTGAAGGCTTAAATTTTCATAGCAGATATAAAATATTTTCATTGCGTCATCCGTTCCGTTGGTGGTATTCTTTTACCCATAATGTAAAGTTTCCTTATTCAATCTGTATTACAGGAATTATAGGATATTATCATTGTAAACGGTAGAATATTTTTTGCCGTAAATAAAAAACAAAACTTATAATATATATGGTAATAGCCCAAATATTTAAAAACCTACGCAGCCTTGCTTTCCTGAAAAGAAGAAGGAATTTTTAGGGGGCATAATCCAGGGGTGAAAAATATGCAGAATGATAAAAATTTTATCGGACTCATTGGATTGGGTTATTGGGGAAAGAATATACTTCGAAATCTTTATGAGTTAGGCGTGCTACGCAGTGCATGCGATAATAATGATGCCGCGATTGCAGAACACAGAAAAAAGTTTCCAGACATAAACTATACAACTTCCATAAAAGAAATTCTTGAGAATCCATTAATAAAAGCGGTTGCCATTGCAACCCCTGCGGTTACACACCATGAAATTGTGAAGCAGTCCCTTCTGGCAGGCAAAGATGTCTTTGTTGAGAAGCCCCTCGCCAATACAGTTCAGAAAGGAGAAGAGCTGGTAAAACTTGCCGAAGAGAGAAATAGAGTTTTAATGGTAGGACATATCCTTCAGTATCATCCAGCAGTGATGAAGTTAAAAGAGCTTTTGTGCTCTGGCAGTCTGGGCAGAATTCACTATCTCTATTCGAACAGACTGAATATTGGAAAACTCAGAACCGAAGAGAATATCCTCTGGAGCTTTGCCCCTCATGATATTTCCGTTATCCTTATGCTTCTTGACGAAGAGCCAGTAAAAGTTACTTCAGCAGGAGGGAATTATTTGAATAAGGGTATCTATGATATAACAATAACTACCCTGGAGTTTGGAAATGGAATAAAGGGGCATATTTTTGTTAGCTGGTTGCATCCCTATAAAGAGCAAAAGCTGGTTGTGGTTGGCTCTAAGGCTATGGCTGTTTTTGATGATGTCAGTGATGAGAAATTGTTTCTCTACCCTCACGAAATCGTATGGAAGGACGGAAAGATTCCTGTAGCTCAGAAGGCGGATTATCAAATCATTCCCTTTGATAAAGGAGAACCACTGAAGGAGGAGTTGAAACATTTTATCGAATGTATTAAAAAAAGGGAAAAGCCTAAAACTGACGGTGCTGAGGGGCTGAAGGTATTAAAAATTCTTGAAGAAGCCGAGAAATGTCTTAGTGCTTCATCTCGAATTTCTCAGTTATTACCTATTACAACCAACGGCTTGCGTTTTTATATTCACGAAAGTGCTTTTGTAGATACTCATGTAGAAATTGGAGAAGGCACAAAGATATGGCATTTCTCGCATATTTTAACTGACACCAAGATAGGAAAAGATTGTATTATCGGACAGAATGTAATGATAGGACCCGATGTTGAAATTGGTGACAGGTGTAAAATTCAGAATAACGTATCAATATTTAAGGGGTTAAAACTCGAAGATGAGGTCTTTTGCGGTCCTTCCTGCGTATTTACGAATGTTTATAATCCAAGGGCTTTTATAGAAAGAAAACAGGAATTTGTTTCTACCCTTGTAAAAAGAGGAGCTACCATTGGTGCAAATGCTACTATTGTTTGCGGAGTTACCATTGGAAGATACTCCTTGATAGCGGCTGGAGCTGTCGTAAAGTCCGTTGTGCCTGACTACGCTATTGTTGCAGGAGTTCCAGCAAGACAGATAGGTTGGGCATGTAAATGCGGAGTTACATTACAGTTCAATAATAAGACGGCTGATTGTAAATATTGCGGGAACGAATATGTGCTAGATAAGGAAGAATTACACATCGTAAAAGAAAATAATTAACATCTCGTACTTTGTATCAATTCATGTAGCCGCAATTCTCAAAAACAAATCCCGGAAATTTTCCTTTAACCTAAATTCTGCGATGGGACATAGATTAACGCAGGTAAGCGCAGATAAAACAATGACTTAATTCTTTTATTTAACACACTCATTAGGTGATTACCTGTGATTATTTATGTCGTTGAAAAATCAGTGGAAATCAGCGTTTATCTTTGTCCGACTGCAATTATTAGGTTCTCGGTGATTGTTTTAAGGTTGGTAGCGGGGGTGGGATTTGAACCCACGGCCTCCGGGTTATGAGCCCGACGAGCTACCAGACTGCTCTACCCCGCGTTATTATGTGGACACATACCTATTTGCATTTGGTTGCATATAGATATTACTAAAATCAGTATATCAGTCATTAATTAAGTGTCAAGGACAAAAAAACTTTCCTTTTTCCTCATGTGTTCTGGTACAATAATTCAATTGTATAGGAATTTTCATTTTGTTTATGCTGGTTATACGATGGGTGGCGCTGGTAGGACAAGCGTCTCGCTTGTCCTGTATTTGCTTATTGCTTTTGTTTTGGTCAACCGAGACGGTTGACCTACCAATTTCTTCTCATTAAAACAATTAAGGTGGAAACTTAAATGAAAATATTGATTATTGGAAGCGGAGGGAGAGAACATGCACTTGCATGGAAGATTGCACAATCGCCCATGATAAAGAAAATATTCTGCGCGCCGGGAAATCCGGGAATTGCAGAAGTTGCTGAATGCGTGGATATCGATCCAGAAAATGTAGACGGTCTTTATAATTTCGCACTGAAACAAAAAATCGATTTAACTGTCGTCGGTCCTGAAGATGCACTGGCAGCCGGTATCGTTGACAGGTTCAGGGACGGGCAGCTACATATATTTGGCCCTAACAAACGTGCATCGGTTATCGAAGGAAGCAAGGTGTTTGCAAAGATGCTTATGAGAAAACACGGCATTCCCACTGCAGAATTTAAAACCTTTGATGATTTGAAACAAGCAAAAAAACATATTTCTGGGTGTGATTTCCCTCTGGTTATAAAGGCCGATGGATTAGCCAAGGGTAAAGGTGTATTCGTGTGTAAATCACCGGAAGAGGCCGACAAACACATAGATGATATTATGAGAGAAAAAATCTTTGGATTTGCGGGAAATAAGATTGTAATTGAAGAGTTTCTTTCAGGAGAAGAAGTCTCGATTCTTGCAATTACGGATGGAAAGACAATCGTTCCTCTCGTGTCTGCACAAGACCACAAAGCAGTTTACGACGGCGACAAGGGCCCCAATACGGGTGGTATGGGGGCATACTCGCCTGTACCGTCAATTACAGAGGATATGCAATTTTCGATAGAGGAAAATATCCTCGTGCCTATTGTCCATGCCATGAAAAAGGTGAATCGGCCTTATCGAGGCGTCATTTATGCTGGATTGATGATTACCAATGCCGGCCCGAAGGTGCTTGAGTTTAATGCCAGATTTGGTGATCCGGAAACACAGGTCATTCTCATGAGGATGAAGAGTGATTTAGTCCCCCTCCTTTTGGCAGCAGCAAAAAATAATTTAGAGGATGTAGAAATTCAATGGCATGATTGTGCCTCTATTTGTGTTGTTATGACTTCTAAGGGTTATCCCGATAAATATGAAAAGGGATTGCCAGTTTCAGGACTTGAAGCGCTAAAGGGCTTGGATAATGTCCAGGTTTTTCATGCGGGAACTTCTCTTAAAAATGGGAAGGTTGTAACCAACGGTGGACGTGTTTTGGGCATCACGACCGTGGGAAAAGATTTACGGGAGGCTCAAAAGAATGTCTATGAGGCAATTCAAAAGGTATCATTTAATGGGGCACACTATAGAAGAGATATCGGAGCAAAGGCTATTTATCGGAAGAATTAGTGGTTGTCCAGCCTTTCCAATAACATTGTGTAAAATCGGATACAAAAAACACTTGCAGGGAAATAAAAAATATGTTCATAATGCACGCAACTTTTTGTATATAATAGTTTTTTATGTTTTATTGGGTTGTGTTGTGCCTTTATCGTTTGCGGGGGAGAAGGACAAGATATTTTGGGACAAAAAGTACGAAACGGAGTCTTATATCTTTGGTAAAGAAACGGTTGAATTTTTAAGAGAGCATGTTGATCTCCTTCCCAGGGGAAAAGCACTGGATATTGCGATGGGAGAAGGACGCAATGCCGTATTCCTGGCTAAAAACGGGTTTGATGTCGACGGCTGTGATATTTCCGAATCAGCTATCAAAAAAGCCCTGGATCTGGCAACAGAGAATGATGTTAAGATACATGCCTTTGTCGCCGATTTGGAGACTTACAAATTACCGAAGAATACCTATGATGTGATTGCATGTTTTTATTATCTTCAACGCGACCTTGTTCCTCAAATGAAAGAAGCACTAAAACCTGGCGGAATGATGATCTATGAGACATACACTATTGAGAACCGGGAACTGGGGTTTGAAGGCCCTAAAAACAAGGATTACTTATTAAAACCCAATGAACTTTTAGACTTATTCAAAGACTGTAAAATTATTTATTATCGGGAACTTGTTTTGAATAACAAAAAAGCTGTTGCGAGCCTGATTGCAAAAAAAGTAAATTAGGTTGCCAAAGGCAGCGACTTTTAAGCTCCCCTCTAGAAAGAGGGGCCGGGGGGTGTTGCGGCAAACTTACACACCCCTTTATCCCCTCTTTTTAGAGGGGAATTACAAAAGATTGAAATTCCTAATCGTGAACATAAACATATGTCCCTCTTAATTGATGTTACAGACAAGCAGCGCGAGGCTATTACCCATATCGAGGGACCTCTTTTAGTGGTGGCGGGGGCAGGTAGTGGAAAAACCCGCGTGATTACTCGCCGCATCGGTTATTTGATGTCTCAGGGTGTAAATCCTTACAACATTCTGGCCATTACCTTTACCAACAAGGCATCCGATGAAATGGTTGATCGCGTAAAACAGTTTTCATCGCATAAAGGGCTTTGGGTTTCCACCTTCCACAAGATGTGTTCCCGAATTCTGAGAAGTAACATCGATAGATTGGGGTATTCTCGGGATTTTAGCATTTATGATTCTGTTGACCAGCTAAACCGAGTGAAATCCATTATGGCCGAGCTTCAACTGGACACTGCACAGTGGAAACCCCGTACCATTGCCAGTTCTATTAGCAATGCCAAAAATAAACTTGTTGGGCCAGAAACCTTTGCTTCAACAGCTTCTGGTTATTACAATCGAACTGTTGCCCAAATTTATTCAAAATATGAGTCCCTTCTTAAAGCAAATAATGCCTTAGATTTTGATGACCTCTTGATCAAGACCGTAGAAATCTTTAAGAAATATCCTGATATCTTGGAGATGTATCAGGACAAATTCAGGTTTATCCTTGTCGATGAATATCAGGATACCAATTATACCCAGTATACCATTACACGACTTCTGGCAGATAAATATAGAAACATCTGTGTGACGGGTGATCCGGATCAGTCTATTTATGGCTGGCGCGGGGCGGATATCCGGAATATTATGGATTTTGAGAAGGACTACCCAGATGCGAGGGTGGTGCTGTTAGAACAAAATTACCGCTCTACGAAACATATCCTTCATGCTGCTTCCAGTGTAATCCAGCAGAACAAATATCGAAAACAAAAGGATCTCTGGACGGAAAACATTTTGGGCGAGAAGATCAAGGTGATCTCCTGCGAAGACGAACACGGCGAAGCAGACGAGATCGCAAAATTGATAAGGGGACTCGCCGGTAAGGGCACTAAATACTCGGATATTGCTTTGTTTTATCGTACCAATGCCCAGTCTCGTGTACTGGAAATTTCTCTGAGAAATTACGGGATTCCTTACACGATTATCGGAGGCGTGGAATTCTATCAAAGGAAGGAAATTAAAGATATTCTGTCCTATCTTAGACTCTGTATTAATCCCCGCGACGAGGTTGCACTGGAACGCATAATCAATACACCTACACGGGGCATAGGAAATACTACCATTAAAAAACTTGCAGACTGGGCTACCGCTCAAGGTACAAGCCTGTTTGATGCCATACGGGATGTGGATGTAATATCCGAGATTAAAGGTAAGACAACCCTGTTACTAAAAAGATTTTCCGAACTCATTGCAAATTTACAAAAATTGCCAAAATCGCCCGTTGAAGACATTGTTAGACAGGTGATTGAAGAAACGAAGTATATAGAGTATCTCCGTGAATCTGATGAAAAGGAATCGAAAGATCGCATTGCCAACGTCGAAGAACTGGTGAATGCCGCACAAGAATATGACCTAAATTATTCCGAAGGTACTTTACAGGGATTTCTGGAGGAGGTGGCATTGGTTTCTGATGTGGATGAATTGGAAGGCGACGTTGATGCCGTGACCCTCATGACACTTCATACGGCCAAGGGATTGGAGTTTCCCATTGTTTTTATTACGGGTATGGAGGATGGACTATTGCCTCATTCAGAATCCAAAGATTTAGATGAGGAAGTCGAAGAGGAGCGACGGCTCTGTTATGTAGGTATTACAAGGGCAATGAAAGAACTCTTTCTTACACATGCCAGGCGGCGGACGCGTTACGGGCAGACGAACCCATGTATTGCATCCAGGTTTTTAGATGAGATTCCGGAAGAAATTATTGATAAGATCGATAAGACAAATCGTAATTATGCTTTTAATACTTTTAACGCAGATAACAAGACAGTTCATGACACAATGCTCAACTTTGATTTCAATGATATAGATACCCATGATTTGATAAGTCCCTCATCAGAAGATGATTCCGTGTCCTTTTCGAGTGGGGAAGTAGTCAGGCATCCCGTTTTTGGTATTGGAAGGATACTAGAGGTTTGCGGCAGCAAAGAAAAGACAAGCGTCAGGGTCAGTTTTAATATCGGTGGAACAAAAAATCTTATGTTAGTATACGCAAAATTAGAAAAGGTAAAATAAATAAAAGGGGAGATTTCCTATGGAAAAAGTATATATGGACAACGCCTCGGGCACACCGGTACACCCTAAAGTGGTGGAGGCTATGATACCGTTTTTAAAGGAAGGATTTGGCAATCCTTCTAACTTACATCAATTTGGAAGGATTACGAGTGACGCCATACAAACAGCGCGGACACAAGTAGCTAATCTGATTCATGCCAAACCTAATGAAATCACATTTACCTCAAGTGGTACCGAGGCCAACAATTTTGCCATAAAAGGCATTTTGGCATCCCACAAAAAAAAGGGGAACCATATTATTACCACACAAATTGAACATTTTTCTGTGCTCAATCCGTTAAAATCATTAGAAAAATCTGGATACGTGATTACCTATTTACCTGTTGACAAATATGGGATGGTGAATCCGGACGACGTTAAAAAAGCCATCACACCAACGACGACGATGGTCTCTCTTATGTATGCCAATGGGGAGATTGGGACAATTGAACCAATAAAAGAAATCGGGACTATTACGAAGGAGAAAGGTATCGTTTTCCATACAGATGCAGTTGCCGCAACCGGGAATATACCGATTGATGTTTTAGATTCCCATGTTGATGCCTTGAGTATGTCGGCTAATCAATTTAACGGCCCATCAGGGATTGGCGCATTATATTTAAGGGAAGGTGTAAGGATACTCCCTTTTATGGAAGGCGGTGTCCAGGAGGGTGGCCGCAGGGCAGGGACGGAAAATATCGTTGGAATTGTTGGCATGGGTAAGGCTGCTGAGCTGGCAAAATTAGAAATGTCACAGTGCATGAACAAAATACAAAACTTGAGAAATCAACTAAGAGATGGTATCCTGAAGAGCATAAATCATGTGTATCTCAACGGACATCCAACGAATCGATTGCCGGGCAATCTCAGTTTGTGCATAGAGTATATTGAGGGTGAATCGGTTTTGTTATTTTTGGATATGCAGGGGATTGCCATTTCAAGTGGTTCTGCATGTACTTCACGGTCGTTGAAGGCGTCTCATGTCATCATGGCTACAAGTGTTGACGCTGCGCTTGCTCAGGGGACAGTCCTTTTCAGCTTAGGGATTGACAATTCCGAGACCGATGTTAAATACGTTTTGGAAAAATTACCACCCATTGTTGAACGCTTAAGGCAGATGTCACCGTTGTATAATCAGAATAAATGAAATATTAAAAAATAAGAAATAAGGAGGTTCGTATGCAGTACAGTCCAAAGGTCATGGATCATTTTGCAAACCCTCGTAATGTAGGGGAATTCCCCGATGCTGACGGTGTGGGGGAGGTTGGAAATCCTGCGTGTGGCGATATTATGAAGATGTCCATTAAGGTCAAGGATAACGTCATTGTAGATGTGAAATTCAAGACCTTCGGTTGCGGCGCCGCAATAGCCACCAGTAGTATTTCTACTGAAATGATCAAAGGGAAAACCATTGATGAGGCCTTAAAGCTTACCAACAAAGCGGTGGCAGAGGCGCTGGGTGGACTGCCCCCAGCCAAGATGCATTGCTCTGTGCTTGCTGAAGAGGCCATTGAGGCAGCCATTGATGATTATCTCAAGAAAACAACCGGCAAGGGTCTTGAGAAAAAGAAGCCACATGCACATGATGAACACCATGAACACTAAAAATTCCCCCTTAAAAAAGGGGGTCAGGGGGTTGTAAAGAACCATAACAATACTGAAGTTTAATGGTAGAGAAGTTAAAAAGGACATGAGCGGCGTATGGAGAAGTATTGAAAGTTGGATTGAAAAATTTGAAGAA
>JAUSDH010000238.1 GCA_030650655.1 Candidatus Brocadiaceae bacterium | reverse complement strand
CCTTACTACCTCTTTTTCATTCCCAGAAATATAAAACTTTACAAGCGCTTTTAAAGGTGTTTTGGGCTTTTCTTCGACCTCGTTATTAAGTAGTTGTTCCTTTTGAAGGATTGTCCTTGTATGCCTGGCTGTTCCGTAATTTCCATCTATTATACTGATTTCCCTACCCATCACTTTCACAATTTCTTCTTTTATTAAAACATAATGAGTGCATCCCAAGACGATTGATGAAATATCTTCTTTGTTTACAGACGAAAATAAATGGGAAAGATACTCTTCAATTTCTCGTCCATGGGTATGGCCTTGCTCTATAATCTCCACCAGTCCTGGACAAGGAAGGGGGACGATTTCAGAACGATGTTTGTAGTGACGTATCAATTCATTGAATTTTTTGCTCTTTAACGTGAGCAGGGTGGCCATGACGAGGATTTTGCCTTTGAGGTCTAATTCCATAGCGGGTTTTACGGCTGGTTCCATTCCAACCACGGGAAAAGTGCACATCTTGCGAATTTCGTTGATTGCAGCGCCCGTAGCCGTATTACAGGCAACGACCAGACATTTAATTCCGATAGATGATAAGAATTCAGCGGCCTTTATGGAGAATGCCCTGACGACATCTTCTGGTTTGTCCCCGTATGGGGCATGAAGTGTATCGGCAAAATAAATAAATTCCTCATATGGCAGTAACTTAATTATCTCGGCAAGGACGGATATGCCTCCGAGACCGGAATCAAAGACCCCTATGGGGAGTTTAGCACTTGGGTTGTCCATAAAAGTGTATTTGCAATTTGCATTGAAAATTTTCATTCACACATAAAATTGTGTGCAATGGGCATCCGTCTGCCTGACCCAAACGCCTTGGACGTTACCTTGATACCCGGTGCTGCCTGCTGCCGTTTGTATTCATTTCTATTTACCTTTTTAATAATCTCACGCACTATTTTTTCATCGTATCCCATTCGAATGATTTCGTCAACACCCTTTGCATCCTCCACGTAAGCCTTCAGTATTCCATCCAGGATGTCGTAAGGAGGCAGGGTGTCCTGGTCGAATTGATTAGGTTTTAATTCCGCAGAAGGTGGTTTATCAATAGAATTTTGTGGAATAATTTCTCTTTCTCGATTTATGTATCTGGCCAATTCATACACCATTGTTTTTGGAACGTCCGAGATTAAAGCTAAGCCACCACTCATATCTCCGTAAAGGGTGCAATACCCGACGGCCAGTTCTGATTTGTTTCCCGTTGTCAGGACAAGGTATCCGTACTTGTTGGAGAGGGCCATAAGAATATTCCCCCGAATGCGTGCTTGCAGGTTTTCCTCGGTACTATCGAACGGAAGCCCTTTAAATTCAGCTTTCAGGGTGTTTTGGTATGTTCCAAATACATCTTCAATCGGTATAATTTTATGGGCAATCCCAAGGTTTCTGGCAAGTTTCACCGCATCATCAATACTACCCTGTGAAGAAAATTGCGATGGCATGAGCACGCCTGTAACGTTATCGCTACCAAGCGCTTGTACAGCCAGTGCGGCGGTGACGGCAGAATCTATACCTCCGCTGAGGCCGATGACCACTTTTTTAAAACCACACTTTTTTACATAATCCTGAAGTCCCACAAGTAATGCCTTGTGGATGGTTTCGACAGGGTCGCATGACCTTGGACTGACATGCACTGCCGGGTTTTCGAGATCGACTATCATCAAGTCCTCTTCAAATGCAGCAGCCTGCGCTATGAGCACGCCTTGTGCGTTTATTACGGTGCTGTTTCCGTCGAAGACGAGATCGTCATTCCCGCCCACCTGATTCACATAAATGAATGGAACTTTATACTTCACGGCATCGTGGGTAAGCATGCGAAGTCTTATTTTGTCATGTTTTCCAACGGCAAATGGTGATGAAGAGATATTGATAATGAGGTTAGCACCGTTAGAAATAAGGTTTTCGATGGGGTCTACTTCGTATAAAGGACGCGTCCAAAATTCTTCATCGTTCCATATATCCTCACAGATTGATATACCTAATATATAATCCATGAATTTTACCGGAGAAATGGTATGTGCAGGTTCAAAGTAACGGCATTCATCAAATACGTCATAAGTTGGCAGGAGTGACTTGTGATGGACGGAAACAATCTTCTTGTCCTGAATAAAAGCAGCGGCGTTGTGGACGAGCTTGCCTTGTGGTCGTTTGTTTCTGTCGACAAAACCCACAATAGCAGAAATGCCGGATACGGAGCGGGTTATTTTATCTAAATACTTTAGATTTTCGTCGACAAATGCGGGAATATCCAGAAAGTCCTTTGGTGGATAACCCGTAACGGCCAATTCCGGGAAGATGACAAGATCGGCGCCCTGGTTCTTGGCACGGTCAATGAACGAGCAGATTTTTTCGGTGTTCCTTTGGAAGTCACCAACGGTCGGATTAATCTGTGCCAGTGCAATTTTCATTTTTTTAATTTAATACGTGATGTAGTATTTGGCAAATAAATTTTATGGTACGTTGGTATTTCTTAATACTTTTTCAACCTCCTGTCTTTTTGCCTCCAGTTCATTGCTTTTAATTACAGGATAGGTTTTGGCGTCCTTCAAACGTTTGAAGGGTTCTGCGAGGCGTGCAAGGTTATCTGTTGCAGCGCCCTGGATTTCATGTATCGTTGGCAAATTGTAACATATCTTACCTTCTTTCATAACCGGTATCAAAAGGGGGATTCCATCTGTAGTTTCGTCTTCAAGCCCGATTACATCACCCGTAAAATTGCCGTTTTTATCAGTGGCGCGGTATACCTGTTTCTTGCACGGATACGTAAGTTTGTCTTCGCTGAATTTCATTATTGGTATGGTTTCCCCATGGTGTTCCCGTTCAACTAATTTATATATGCCGCCCAGTGCCGGGGCGTCTTTGGAGGTAACCATCTCAGTGCCTACGCCGAAGGAATCAATAGGTGCGCCATTCTTGAGCAAATCATCGATACGCTCCTCATTCAAATCTCCACTTGCGACGATCTTGACATGTTGTAATCCCTCGGCATCGAGAATTTTTCGCACTTCCCTGCTCAGTTTCAATAAGTCCCCACTATCGATACGGACACTCTTTAATTTCTTGCCGATCAATGCCGCATGCCTTGCGCCGGCCAGGGTATCGTATGTGTCGATAAGGAGGATGGTGTTGTCGGGAAATATTTCGTGGAATTTGCGGAATGAGTCTTGTTCGTTTTCAAAGGCCATTACCCATGAATGGGCAATAGTTCCAACTGCGGGAATACCAAGTTTGTAAGCTGCGAATACATTTGATGTACCATTACAGCCGCCTATAAAACTCGACCTGGCAGCAAGAACGCCAGCCTGTGGGCCATGGGCGCGACGCGTGCCAAAATCAATTACCTCGCGTTCCTTCGCAGCATATACGACCCTTGACGCCTTGGTTGCTATTGATGTCTGGAAGTTAATGGCAGAAAGAAGATACGTTTCCACAATCTGTGACTCTATAATAGGAGCGGTAACTCGAAGTATGGGTTCTTCTGCAAAGACGATTGTCCCTTCAGGCACGGCGTGGACTGTCCCGCTGAAACGAAAATTCTTGAGATATTCAAAGAATTTGTGACTTACGTGGTTAAAGACAGGTAACTGTTTTAGGTATTGAATAGCCTCTGCTGAAAACTTGATGTGAGTAAAATAATGCAGCGCCTGTTCCAGACCCGTTGCAATGAGATAAGAACGATTTTTAGGTAGGTGACGAACTGACAGTTCAAAGGTTGCAATATCTTGCTTATGCTGGTCAAAATATCCGGCAGCCATAGTAAGCTGGTATAAGTCGGTAACAATACCAAGTGAATTTTCTGGCAAAAAGAGGGATTCCGGTTCTTTCATGGAAATAAATACACCCCGTTCTTAAATTATTCAGATCCTCTTGTTTATTGTGTTATCCTGAATGGATAGAAGAACTGCTTTTATACGATCAGTATAAACTCTATTAAGAATTTCCTCTAACTAATTCCGCAATGTTACTGCTAAATCGATTCAGGGTCAAGGAAAAGCCATGCATTTCAATGTTATTGCTCGAGCTAGAAAGTCCCCTCTTGGGAGGGGATTTAGGGGTGGGTAAGTCGGTAATTCGTGAAATATTCACTGAGATTTCACGCCCAAGGAACCCACCCCTAACCCCTCCCAAGAGGGGAATAATTTGTGCCATTATAAAATATGTGAATTTAAGTTAAAACACGGACAACCGAAGTTTGTCAGTGTCTCCCCAAAACCCGCATGAATAAAATGAAAATTCCTATACAATTGAAATATTGCATCATAGTATCATAAATATGCATTGTTTATTTCTCTGGCTTTTTTACGTCTTTTGACGTGTACTGATATTCTTTGATTATGTCAGTATTCTTAAGGCATTCAAAGCAATTTAATTCTTGTTTGTTTTTACCAGTTTTGATATGTTTTCTTTATTAGGTACGACATAAGTACGACATGAGTTGAGGGGGGGGTAGGGGCTGGACATTTACATGGATATTAATATCAATATATCCCTTCTCATAGATTTTTTACTAAAAGGGCTGTTTCTGTGAACTTGCTT
>JAUSDH010000235.1 GCA_030650655.1 Candidatus Brocadiaceae bacterium | reverse complement strand
TTTTGAAAAATACAAGTCTATACATGATGAGTGTAATCAAGACCATGTAAAGGAAAGAGCCGATCATCCACCACACAAAGGAGGAAAACATCACGAAACTCCCGGCATCCCCAAATTTCGGTGCAAGTAAGGCTCCAAGCACAGCCACTGATTGGGTGCCAACGGTTGCGGTTAGCCAGCCTCCGTGCATTACCATTTCGATTCTTTGATCGCATTTTATAAAGAGGAGATTAAATGTGGATAGCGAAACGATTGTCCAGAGGAATATGCCGAAATACCAGAATATCTTTGCAACTTCTGGATAATTTACTACAGAGACAAATTGTGCCCCAAGTACATTTGTACCTGCAACAATTGTAAAAAAAACGAGGCTTAATTTCGGGTTGGAAAGGTCATTATATAGGTTAGTCCAGAACATCCTTACCCGCAGTATTTGTAATGATAGAATGATTGCGTATGCAATGATATTTATATAAAAAAGCCCATACGCAATGCCCTTGAACCCCAGAAGATCGGATGCTATTGAGACTATACCCGTGGACATGATAAATGCAAAATAAGCCGGGTGTAATGTCTTAATTGTATTTCTAATAACACTCATTACGAAAACCCTCTCTGTTTAAGAAATAATATGCTCTGCACGGTTGACAACAAATATTTTACGATAATCTTACACATATACAAGCGGTATTCCAATTAAATAAATTATTGATATTTAATTTTTTTTACATAAACATTTTAAAATATGGAGCTTATAAAATTACAAATTTTTTTGTTCTGATTTTATTACATCACTCCAACAAATTTGCATTTCAAAAATGATATACTCATTTCAAAATTTCATTTGGTTGTAATGTGTTTTTAATCAAGAGTTCGTATTGGACATGGCAGTAAAAATACGTTGCTTTTTGATTATATTATGCGTTATTATGACCAAGTTATATTTTATTTGTATTTATACATTGCACCGTAAGTTTCAACCAAAAGACCCCTTTCTTCCCCCCTTCGCAATGGGGGACACAGGGGGGTGTAAAAAAACTTGATAAGTAGAATAATTTTTGGAGGTAAAAATGGCTGATTTAATTACGAAGGACATGGTTATTAATGATGTGATAAAGAAATATCCAAAGACAATTACGGTTTTTAGTAATTTTAAGGTAGATTCCTGCTGTGGCGGTGGTTTTAGTATCGAGAAAACAGCGGGAATGAGTGGTATTGACATGGATGCCCTGCTTAAGTCATTGAATAAAGCTGCATCCGTAAAATAGCAAATCCTGATACATTTTTTGGTATCAATGAATGCTGGCTAAAGTCCGAAGTGTTGCCGTTTTTGGTATTGAAGCATATTTATTAGATATTGAAGTTTATATCGCCAAGGGTGATATGCCTTATATTGCCATCGTTGGGTTACCGGACACGGCGGTTAAGGAGAGCCGTGATAGGGTAAAGGCGGCGGTCAATAATAGCGGTTACAGGTTTCCTTATAAACCCATGACAATAAACCTTGCACCTGCAGACCGCAAGAAAGAAGGCCCGGTTTTTGAATTACCAATAGCAGTCGGGATACTTATAGCAACGAACCAAATCGAGGTTCCGGATATCCAGACCTATGCCATTGTGGGTGAGTTATCTTTGGATGGCAAGTTACGCCCTGTTAAGGGCTGTTTGTCAATGGCGTTCAAGTGTAAAGAATCGGGGATAAAAAAATTTCTGGTGCCTGCTGAAAATGCGCCCGAGGCGGCGGTTGTTGATGGACTTGATACCATTCCCGTTGAAACCCTTACAGAGACGGTAGGGATTTTGACCGGGTCTATTCCTTCTGTGCCATATAAGATCAAGCTCAGCGAAGTGTTTAAGGAATCTTCCGGTTATGATGCCGATTTCGCGGACGTGAAAGGGCAGGAACATGTCAAAAGGGCTTTAACAGTTGCTGTCTCCGGGAATCATAATGTGATTATGGTAGGGCCGCCAGGCGCTGGCAAGACGATGCTCGCGCAACGTATTCCTACCATTATGCCTTTGCTTACTTTAGAGGAAGCTTTAGGAACTACCAAAATTTACAGTATATTGGGACTCCTTGGCTCGAAACAATCGTTGGTCTCAGCAAGGCCATTTCGTGCCCCTCATCATACGATTAGTACTGCTGGGTTAATTGGTGGTGGTTCGTTCCCGAGACCCGGCGAGATCAGCCTTTCACATAACGGGGTGCTTTTTTTAGATGAACTTCCTGAATTTGACCGAAAGACACTGGAAGTGCTTCGACAACCTTTAGAGACAGGCAGTGTAACCATTTCACGGGCTTTAAATTCAGTCACCTATCCTGCAAACTTCATGCTTATATGCGCCATGAACCCCTGTCCCTGTGGGTATTATACCGATAAACGGAGAGAGTGCCATTGTACGCCCCATCAAATTCAAAGTTATATGTCAAAGGTCTCCGGACCGTTGTTGGACAGAATGGATATTCAGGTAGAGGTGCCCGCAGTACGATATAATGAGCTTGTTGCCGATAGGGAGGTGCAGTCCTCTGCAAATATTAGAAAAAAGGTGATGGTTGCCTGTGAAATGCAGAAAGAGCGGTTTAAAGATCAGCCAACGGGTACGAATGCCCATATGTCTTCCAGGCAGGTTAAAAAATATTGTGTAATGGATAAAGATACAGAAGCGCTTCTTTATCAGGCAATGACGGAATTGGGGTTTTCTGCGCGTGGGCACAGTAAGATTCTCAAAGTGGGGCGCACCATTGCCGATCTTGATGAAAGCGAGCATATAAAGATAGAACATATATCTGAAGCGATACAATACAGGAGTTTGGATAGGGGTTTGTGGAAATGAACGTTCTTTTGGTAGACCCGCCTTTTTATAGATTTTTTAATTACTATAACCGGTATTTTCCTTTAGGGTTAAGCTATCTATCCTCAACGCTGAAAAAGGCCGGGCATCAGGTAACCATCTACGACGCCGACTGTAATAAAAATTCAAAGGGGATGGATTATACGAGACTTCCGGAGAAATATCGGATTTACTTGAAGGAATTGAGGAACCCGGAAAATCCCATTATAAAAGAGATTTCGGAGATTTTTGTAAAATATCAACCCGATGTAGTCGGGGTTACGGTTATGACCCCGAAGGCTGCCTCTGCGTTTACTATCGCTTCCCTGGCAAAAAAATTCAACAAAAATTGTTATGTTGTCTTTGGCGGGCCCCATGCGGCTTTGAGGGCGGAGGAGATCCTTAAAAACACGAAAGACGTTGATTTTGTTGTGAATGGAGAGGGCGAAGCAGTACTGCTTGAATTGGTAAATACGTTAAACTTGTCCTCGACTTTGATCGGGGATTCGAGGAATAATAATTTCGGCGCAATACCCGGAATTTCTTACAGGGACGGCGATAGAATTGTCTGCAATAATACGAAAATATTTATAGACAATTTAGACAGCCTTCCATTTCCAGACAGAGAAACGTTATTAGGATTGGATACGTATACTTCGGAAGATATGGGATTGTTAATGGGGAGTCGCGGTTGTCCGTATAGTTGCTCCTATTGTGCAACACAGATATGGACGAGAAAGGTACGGTATCGATCCTTAACTAATATTGTAGAAGAAATCAAGTACGTGCATCAGCGTTACGGGACCCGTCAGTTTACATTTAAGGACGATTCTTTTACGGTGAACAGAAAGAGGGTCATAGAATTTTGCAATATGCTCATGAATGAAGGCATAAAAATTAACTGGGATTGTAATACACGGGTGGATTTAGTGGATCCGGAACTATTGAGGAATATGAAGAAGGCGGGTTGTAACAGCATAAAGGTAGGGATTGAATCGGGCAGCGAGAGAATTTTAAAATTGATGGACAAAGGGATTACCTTCGAACGGATACAAGAAGCGGCAAGGCTTTTTCGAGAGGTGGGGATCCATTGGACGGCTTATTTTATGATGGGGATACCGACAGAGACAAAGGAGGATGTCAAAAATACTCTGGAATTATTGTATAAAATAAAACCCAGTTTTGCATCAATCGGTGTCTATGAGCCTTTCCCGGGGACGCGTCTCTTTGATGTAGGTGTTGAGCATGGACTGGTTAACAAAGAAATGTCGTACGAAGATTTCTTTACCCGCATACCGAGCGACTATTATCTAAAGGATGTAAATCGAAGGGTTGATACCATGGATTTTGGTGATTTTGTAACGCTGGAAAATGAAGTAAAAGACGCATTTCATAATTACAATAAAGGTGTATTCCGCATCTTTGAAAGGGCAAAGGCAAGAAGTAGTGTTTACCTGCACAATCCCAAAATCTTTTTTAATGACATTGAAAAATTTTTAGGCTGGGTTTAACCATGACAATCAAAATTTTTAATCACCCAGTCTCAAAACGGCTCATAATGCTCATTTTTGGAGACCTGCTTATTGTAAACGGTTCAATCTTTCTGTCGGCAATACTTCGTTTGGGGTTGAATGCTGGATGGGGCTATATACAAAGCAATCCCTGGTCCTTTATATTAACAGGCTGGATCTACATTATTACATTCTTTTCCATGGAACTTTACGATATCCGAAAGGATTTTA
>JAUSDH010000210.1 GCA_030650655.1 Candidatus Brocadiaceae bacterium | reverse complement strand
ATCCTGATCTTTGCGAAGGGAATGCCGACACAGTCTGACCTCAATAAACTGAGTACATCCATGAAAAATACGGATATCAATATTCGCCTGGAACTTGGTTTGGGGAATTGTGCGGATACCATCTGGACATGCGACCTCTCGCACGAATACGTCACCATTAATGCCGAATATCACACATAAGCTTCTGTACAAAGCAGTAGTTCCCACCAATGAAAACGTGCCTTCTTTAAACATAATTTTTACTGACTCAATTTCCTTAACATCAAACTTTCCCTCTCCCTTAAGAACTCCTTTAAGGCTGCGCAAGTCCTTCTTTATTGAACTGGCGCAATGCCTTTTCCCTGCCTCCGTGCATAAAATTCCGGTAAAATTGGTTAAGAATGACAAAATATGATATAATACAATCAAATAATTTTATAGGTATTTTGCATTAGTATGAATAAAACCATTCGGAGGTAAAAAAATGAGAAAAATAATTCCAATCCTTTTTATTACCATGATTGTCTTAACCGGGGCTTGCTATGCCAAGGACGCTCCAAAGGTAGTAATAGAGAAATACCTTGATGCTGTCAGGAACAACGACTACGATAAGGCATATTCCTTCATCTCTAAAACGGATACTACTATTATCGATTGGCTGGAACTTATCAAGTATATAAAAAAGATAACCCCACCAAAGCTAACCAAGGTTATTGATCTTGCCCATAGGGCAGTCCGGCAGGAGATCGTAAGCACATCAGTAGGCGGTAACACCGCTATAGTGAAAATCCATTCCAGGATTCCAGATATGGAAGAAACCCTGAAGGTTACTCAGAATCCTGAAGATATAAAATTCCTTTTAGATCGCGGTGAATTACCTATGAAAGAACGGTTCGGGGAGTGCACGTTGGTGGTAGAAGATGATACCTGGAAGATTTCAGAGGTTAAGGGTATTTCTTCGGATCAGGCGGCAGAGATTGCCACGGACTTTGCTGAACTCATTTTGGGCAAGGACGAGGCGAAAAGAATAAGCAGAGAAATCAGCGAATTTGCGAAGAAGCAAGAAAAGGGCGTTTAATTTCGATTTAAAGTTTTTGTAACACTATTTTTAAATCGTTTATTCCACATTTGCATAATAACTCCACTTCCAGTCATCTGCATTTTTGACCAACCCTGCCTTAACTGGATTGTTTATGGTATACCAAATAATACGATTCAGTTCCTTTTCATCACGAACCACACGATCATAGCTTTCGTGCTGCCAGAATGCACCCGTGCGGTTGAGAATTTTATTTGCCTCCCGCGCAGTCGCTCCTTTTATTAAACGCAGAATATCAGTCATAATATAGTGTGATGTTGTACTTGTAGCGCGAGCTTCAGCTCGCACAGACGGGATATAATCATGCCTGACAGTAAACACCAAGTGCACATGATTGGGCATGATACAGTATGCAAGCAAATCAAATTCTTTTTTGTCATGAAGGCGTATTGCATCTGCAACTACCTTTACTATTCGTTCATCCTTCAACCAGCACGGACCACTCGTAGCCTTGTCTAGTATTTCGTCAAATTTGCCAAAATACAATTTACGCTGATCGTCGATTTTCTTTTTTCGTTCCGTTTCATTTTTTACTTTATAGAGGAGTCTTTCGTTCTTCGATTGTTCTTCTTTTAATTGAAGCACCACTTCTTTAGGGAGAGAACCTGCCAAACGAAATGTTACAAAAAATGCTGCTCCGTTCGGCTGGATATGGGGCATATTCCGTCGGTAATATACCGTGTCGTTCTCCATAACTTTCATGTTCTAAAAAACGAAACTCCAAAGGCAAGAAGGATCTCGTGTTGCAGGAAGTTCTAACACGGCTTTAAATCGTAATTGTAGCGCGACTTTTAAGTCGCTTATTTCTGTTGCTTACTTACATTTTCTGGTGTTACAGGCGAGATAAATCTCGCGCTACAATTACAACTCTCCGCGAAATGCACGCAGCATTAAGCTGTTGAACAGCGTTTCCAGTTCCTGCTCCGATTAGTTTTGCTTGGCGTGCAATGCCTTATTCTGAGAGGTGACATTGCTAATTTAATGTACAGGAATTTCAATGTAGGGGTTGAAAATCTTCAATCCCTACAAGTTGCTGCCATAGGCAGCCTAATTCATGCTCACCAGGATTTCTCGATTCAGTTTACATAAATAAAACACAAATTATCCAATTGTACTGTACGTCATACCAAAGGCATTAGCCACAGCCTTGTTGGTGACCATTCCCTTTACCATATTAATTCCTCTCAATATGGCTGGATTTTCGTGGGCTGCGCGTTCATATCCCTTGTCAGCAATTTCCAGTGCATAGGGTAACGTCACATTCGTCAATGCATGGGTTGACGTGCATGCTACTGCACCAGGAATGTTGGTCACACAGTAATGGATAACATCATACATTTTGTAGGTAGGATTGCTATGGGTGGTTGGTTTGCTGGTCTCAATGCATCCTCCCTGGTCGATGGCCACATCGATAATTACTGCGCCGGTCTTCATGGTTTGTACCATATCCTTTGTTACCACATACGGCGCTCGTGCCCCTTCGATAAGCACAGCGCCAATCAGCAGGTCTGCATCTTTAACCTTTTCCCGTATATTGTGGGCATTAGACATGAGTGTTACGACATTTTTCGGCATGATGTCATCCAGATACCGGAGTCGTTCTATATTGACATCGAGAACCGTAACCCGTGCCCCAAGCCCAGCGGCCACTTTGGCGGCATTGGTGCCTACGACACCGCCACCGACGATGACCACTTCTGCAGGGGCTACTCCTGGTACTCCTCCCAAAAGTATCCCGCGGCCAAGCATGGGTTTCTCCAGATATTTTGCGCCCTCCTGGATGGACATCCGCCCCGCCACCTCACTCATGGGCGTCAGGATTGGGTGTTGGCCATGTTCATCACGAATCGTTTCGTAGGCAATGGCCACTACTTTCGCTTTCAGTACGGCATCTGTCAATGTTTTTGAAGCAGCGAAGTGGAAAAAGGTAAAAATAATTTGATCTTCCCTTAATAAAGGATATTCAATGGGGAGAGGTTCTTTTACCTTCATTATGAACTGTGCCTGGTCATATATTTCCTTGGGGTTATCGACTATTCTTGCTCCAGTTCTCTTATATTCCAGATCAGGAATGCCGCTTCCCAAGCCGGCGCCATTTTCTACAAGAACCGTATGCCCGTGTTTAATCATCTCCTCCACACCCACAGGAATAAGGGCTACGCGGTATTCGTCGGATTTGATTTCTTTGGGTATACCAATAATCATGTGAGTTTTCTCTTCAAAAAGGTTGTATCGTCTGATAGAATCGTCTGCGTTCTTCCGTAGTGTACATTGACCGTTATTTTTGTCAAGTTAAAACAACTCCGTACGAAGTGTTTTATGAAACAAATCATTTCTATAAAAACTAAAGTCTTTATCATCGTTCTTATCGTTTTCTGTGCCTTTCACACCCATTCTTCCTTTGGTTTGCCTGCTGACGATGTCATACCGCTGGTAGATGGAGACTATTATCCGCAGGTCCATCAGGCATTGATTACTGCAAGGAAATCTATCTTGTGCGTCATGTACATGGCTGACATTAATCCAAAATATAATAAGGGTTGGGAATACAACTTGGTCAACGACCTTATCGGCGCCCATCGGCGTGGTGTGGCTGTAACGGTTATCTTTGATCAAAATACCATGTTTTGGGAAAAAGGTAAAAAGGGTAAAAAAATAGAGCGAAGGAGTCAGGAAGCGTACGAACTGCTCAAGAAAAATGGCGTCCCTGTGTATTACGACAGCAAAGACCGCATCACCCATAATAAAATATTGGTCATAGACAATTATATTACCATTGTAGGCAGTACGAACTGGACATACAGCGCATTAAAAAAGAATCACGAGGCATCCGTCTTGATAAAATCGCGCAGCGTGGCAGAGTCGTTTCTTAATAAACTCAGGACAATTTCAAAATACCAGCCAAAATGATTAACATATTGGACGCGGATAAACCCAGACTTCGTCGTGAGCGCTCAGTCGAACGATTATCAAAATGGTTTAGTAAGACAGGATTAACGGGATAGGCAGGATAAAACGAAATCAAAAAGAAAAATATCCTGTAAATCCTGTCTAAAAATAATTTATCTATAGTAAACATAAAAAGAGAGTTGTCATTGTAAGGGCGTGAGCCAGAAGCAATCCCTCTTTGTGATTGCTTCGTATTTTAAAATTTACAGCAAACCAGAGGTTAGCGCAAGGTATTTGATGTTTAAGAAAGTCGTAATCACTTTTTTTGGCACAAGCAAGGACGAGCCATTACATCAGGAGATATACAAAATCGCTGAAACGGGCGGTAGTTTCGATTTTTTGAATGCCCTGGATGAAGATATTTATTCTGATGCCGACTTGAAACTTAAGGTATAGAAAATGACTAAAGGGACTATTGTATTAACGCCATTTCCATTTGCTGACTTATCTACTATAAAAAGACGTCCTGCGGTAATTGTTTCGAGTTCTGAAAAGGCTGAGATTGGCTTTTGGTCTGTGATTATTGAAATGCAAAACGTTTGCAAAATAACCATTAACAGAGGAGAAAATTTTGTCTGATATCCCAAATGTAATAAGTTTAGCGGGAGTAGGAGAGTTTTGTTCAGATGGATTGTCATTTAATGCGTCATTCAGTTTAATTCAATATCCTGCAAAAACAGTAATTATAGCCAAAATTAATCCTGAACTAAAAAAATACGATAATAATTGGAAACTTAAAGGATTTTTAAATGATGATAAAAAACCTATAGAATGCGAACATTTGCTCTTATTCTCAAAGACTATCTCGATACCCAGAGGCATTGAACAAGATTGGAAGTTTATGCCTTTGAATGCAGATATTATTATTGGCAATAAATTAGATAAACCAATAAAAGAGGCTTATTACCCTTTATTGTCCTATTTTGAAGGGGCTTTTTCATTAACTGATGATAGATGGAATATAGAAGTTATTAATCCCAATAGCCCTGAGCAAACAAAGTCAATAGCAAAAAACTGGCAAATACCTATTGAAGGCTTAACTTTGCATCTTTCACATCCTGGTGCAACATTAGAACAATATAGAGAAAAGGCATATCAAATAGCGAAGTTGTTATCATTAGCAAGTGGTAATGAGGTTACATTTCATAGGCAAATAATTTTATTGAATGAAGGCAATGAACTAGAAATTTGGCGTAGGATGATCGGTGGTGAGTATGGACCAGGATTTTGCATATCAGAAACTTGCATTTCGTATTACCTTCGAGAGGCACTTTCTTCTTGGAGAACATTTTCACAGCAAGAAAAAGAGAATATTCGTCTAGCCATCACTTACATTAATTTATCAGCTAATGGATACATGGATGAAAAGCTACTTCGAATAACCCAAGCATGGGAAATGTTGGCTAACGCTTGGGGAAATCAAACAGGAGAGTTAACTGGTTGCATTAGAGAGCTAAAAGGAAGATTAAAAGAAGTTTATAAAGAATGGAAGGATAAATATCCTAACGAAGATCCTAATGCCTTTTTATGGTCACGAATAGCTGAGGCATTACAATGGAATCGAGCTATAAAAAAGATTGAACAGTTAGCTAATTCAAATAAAATTAATACCCAAAAAATCAGTCTTGACTTTAAACAATTGATTAATGCTAGAAATAATGTGGCTCATGATGGGAAAATGTCTATGGAAATTCGTGATAATAGAGACTCTCCGCCATACAAACTTTTAATGGCAGCTCAATTTGGTATTAGAATTCTACTCCTTAAAAAACTTAGGTATTCAGGTAAAATAGTAACAAGTAAAAATGGGTGTCGTACTTATGAAGAAATATCGGAATATATAGTTAAGTGATAGATTTAGCGTTTGGCATAAGAAACTATAATGAGTTCGCTCCGCTTAACCCATCCTTAAACAATGATAATCCCATTAAAAATGCAAAAATACGGCTCAAAAGTAAAAATATCTTCAAAAAGATAGTTTCTGATGAGGATGGATTCTTTGAGTTCCTGGATTTAGACGCAGGTACGTTGTTATCAAGGCGATAAAAAAGGGTTCCAAGAGTTATAAGCAGACAATAAGCCTTGAAGAGGGGGAAGAGAAAGAGATTGAGATAGTTATGAAAAAGGCACTTAGATGAAACGCTATGAGATTCAAACATTAAATTAGGAGAATATGCTTATGTACTTGACTCCTATAACCACGAGATGTAGTGTTGAGAAGTCAATGTCATTAAGTTAAGAAATCGGTTTATACGAGAAGGCATATTTTTTAGTATGAGCTTTAAAATTTCTTGGAAATTTTCTACCATTTCTAACGGCAGAGACGTTTTGCATGAATAATGTGTGAATTTTATCAATAAGA
>JAUSDH010000016.1 GCA_030650655.1 Candidatus Brocadiaceae bacterium | reverse complement strand
AAGAAACACAATCATCATCCCATTCTTCCTCTTATTCGAGTACCACCGCTCAAAAATCCGCTATATTGTCTCATAATCATATGTGACTCAATTCTCTGCACCATATCAAGCGCTACACCTACGATAATAAGCAAACCCGTTCCACCGTAAAAACCAGCTATAGCGCGATTAAGTTCAAAACCACCAGCAACAATTTTCGGTAGTATTGCAATTAACGCCAAAAAAGCAGCCCCGGCCAACGTAATCTTACCCATGATACTTTCTAAATATTCTGCCGTCCTCTGGCCTGGTCTGATTCCAGGAATAAAACTTCCATAGTCCTTCATATTATTTGACATTTCTTTCGGATTGAATTGTATTGCTGTCCAAAAATAACAGAAAAACGTTATGAGAAGTATATAAAGAATAACATAAATCACGCCGCCTTGCAAAACTTCTGACAAACGAGAAGTAATCCAATATCCAAAGCTTCCGGGTTCAAACCGCACCTGGACACCTTGCATAATAGCGGCTGGGAATATTAACAAAGATTGCGCAAAAATAATGGGCATCACACCTGCTTGATTAACTCGAAGCGGCAAGAAATGCCTTTGTCCTCCGTATACCTTTCTTCCACGAGTATGTTTTGCCTGCTGGACAGGTATCCGCCTTTGACCCTGGGTAATATATACAACACCGCCGACAATCGCAAGAAACATACCGAGCAGAACGATCAATTTCACAATACCAATCTGATGTTCAGCAGGAGTAACAGAGAAAGTAAAGTTCTGTATTACCTGGGAGAATGCCCAAGGTAACCGTTCAATAATACCAACCATAATTACTATTGATATCCCACTGCCAATACCATGTTCTTCAATTTGTTCTCCAATCCACATCAGTGTCATAGTTCCGGTTGTTAAGAGAAGAGCTGCCATCATTTGGAATCCGACACCTTGCAAGTAGACTGGGATGACAGGCACACCATTAAATTCTACCGTATAAAGCGTTCGCGTCATGACAAACGCCTGAAATAGGCATAACCCTACCGTTGCAAGCCTCGTATATTGATTAATTTTTTTCCTTCCTACGTCTCCTTCTTTCTGTAATTTTTCAAGATACGGGACGACACCTACGAGCAATTGGAAAATGATGGACGCACTAATATAGGGCATAACTCCTAAGCCAAAAATTGCACCTGAAGACAAAGCACCACCAGCAAACATATCAACCAATCCTAATAACTGTCCAACGCCAGTTTGCGTAAATTGGTGGAAGTATGATTTTAGTACTGTTGTATCGATTCCAGGAATTGGTATATAAACCCCAATGCGGCATAAAGCAATGAGACCAAGGGTTATGAGTACTTTTTTACGTAGTTCCGGTATTCGAAAAATGTTTCCAAACTGTTCGATCATGATAAAACCTTTATTTCTCCGCCAGCTGCTTGAATCTTTTCTATAGCAACCTTACTAAATTTATGTGCACTCACTGTTAAAGGCTTTGTAATTTCACCATCACCCAATACCTTTACACCGTCTAATACCTTCTTTACAAGCCCAACTTCCATTAATTTTTCAGGATTTACATGGGTACCATTATCGAAACGTTCAATATCTTTTACATTAACTATACTATATTCCTTTTTAAATATATTATTGAATCCCCTCTTTGGCAAACGACGAAAGAGCGGAGTTTGTCCACCTTCAAATTGTATACTTGTTTCATTTCCAGTCCTAGCCGTCGCTCCTTTACCTCCTCTGCCGGAAGTTTTTCCCATACCTGATCCCCTACCTCGACCTACTCGTTTTTTACGCTTTCTTGGAAAAGGTATTGATTTTATATCAAAAAGATTCATTCTATCTTCACTCCCCTCAGTTCTCCAACCGCTTCTTTTGTTCTCAAAGCTTTCAAACCCATCAATGTTGCCTTAGTCACATTAAGCGGGTTTCTATTGCCATAACATTTTGTTAATATATTCTTAATGCCTGCAAACTCGATAACCGCCCGCGCTGAAGCACCTGCCTTTATTCCAGTACCAGAACATGCCGGCCTTAAGTACACACTTGCAGCTTTATATCTTCCCCATACCTCATGTGGTATACTATCACCTTTCAAAGGTATTTTAACCATTTGCTTTCTAGCTTCTTTAACAGCTTTATTAACAGCGTTAGGGACTTCCCGCGCCTTACCAAATCCAATTCCAACATTTCCTTTTTTATCACCAACAACTACGAGGGCGCTAAAACTCATTGATTTACCGCCCTTTGTTACCGTTGTACAACGATTGATCTTTACAACTGTTTCTTCTGCATTTTTAGGGTCTTCAAAGCGCGCCAAGTAATTCTCCTTGTACGAATCAGATTTTAGAAATTCAAATTGTGTTTTCTTGCAGCTTCAGCTAAGGCTTTTATCCTTCCGTGATACTTATAACCGCCTTTATCAAACACAACTTTTGTAATACCTTTATTTTTTGCCTCTTCTGCAATCTTTTTCCCAACGATCTCAGCAGCAACCGCATTCCCTCCGTATTTAATCTGTGACCGAATATCAGGTGATTGCGTTGACGCTGCTACTAACGTCCTTCCTTCTGTATCATTAATAATTTGGCAATAAATATGCTTCAAACTCCGATACACGCTCAACCTGGGTCTCTCGGCAGTTCCTACTACTTTCTTTCTAATTCTAAGGTGACGTCGGTTTCTTTTTCTTAATTTTTCCTTTATATGATCCATATCTAAAAATCCTTAATTAATACTGTTATGCAGCACCGGATGTGGTTGTTTTTCCAGCCTTCCTTCTAATAACCTCATCTTCGTATTTAATACCCATTCCTTTATACGGCTCAGGTGGTCTCTTACCCCTGATTACAGCTGAAAATTGCCCCACCATTTGCTTGTCTATACCTGATACTGTGAGCTTTGCAGGGTTCGTTGGGTTTGTTACTTCTACCTTTATTCCCTTCGGTATCTCCAGACTTACAGGGTGCGTATATCCAAGTGATAATACAAGATCTTTACCTTGAACCTTAGCGTTGTAACCAAGTCCAACAATCTCAAGCTTCTTGGAATATCCCTTAGTAACACCCAATACCATATTTGAAATTAACGAACGTGTCAAGCCATGCAATGCCCTATGATATTTTTCATCAGAAGATCTTTTTACTACAATTTGCTTATCCTGATGAATATATTCTATAGCTATGTCAGGATGAAATGTCTGACTTAGTTTTCCTTTTGAACCATCGATATTTACCGTATTACCGATTATTGATACTTTTACATCGTTTGGAACTATAACGGGTTGTTTTCCTATTCGTGACATCTTAAGTCCTCTTTACAGATTAATCGCTTACGACACAATACAAATCAACTCACCGCCAATTTTTAGTTTTCTACACTCTCTGTCACTTACAATACCTCTCGATGTGGAGTATATCGCAGTACCAATTCCGCCAAATATTTTACCAATTTTCTCCGCCTTCTTATATATCCGTCTACTCGATTTACTTATCCTCTCAATGTGATTAATTATTTGCTGTTTTAATGGGCCATACTTTAAGTAGATCCTTATGGAAGCTTTGTTACCACCCATTTGCATCTCTTTGAAATCCTTGATATAGCCTTCTTCTTTTAATATTTTTAAAATTGCCACCTTTACCTTTGATGTGGATACATCCACACTTTCTCGCTTAATCACACTTGCATTTCTAATACGCGTCAGCATATCAGAAATCGGATCTGTCATACACATTATTATATTCCTTTTTATTAATACTGTTCTGTAATAACCGACTTTCTACCAACTTGCTTTTTTTACGCCTGGAATCTCTCCCTTTGAAGCAAGTTTCCTAAAACAAAGTCTGCATATTTGAAATTTACGATAGTATGCCCTGCGACGTCCACATAACTTACATCTGTTGTATTTTCTTGTTTTATACTTTGGCTCTTTTTTTGATTTTACTATTAAACATTTTCTTGCCATTCGTACTCCTTATTCTGACTTAAACGGCATACCCAATAATTTTAACAATTCACAAGATTGTTCGTTTGAATTACCGGATATTACTATGGTAATATCCATACCCTGAACAAATTCTACATTCTCAATACTTATTTCAGGGAATACGATCTGCTCTGTTAGACCCAAGGTGTAATTACCACGGCCATCAAATGCCTTTGGGGAAATGCCCCGAAAATCTCTTATTCTCGGTAACACAATACTAATTAAACGGTCCAAAAATTCAAACATCCTTTTTCCCCGCAACGTAACTTTACATCCAATTGCCTGACCCTTGCGTAGTTTAAAACCAGCAATGGCTTTTTTAGCTACAGTAACAAGCGGTTTTTGACCAGTTACTATCGTCAGATGTTTCGTAGCTTCCTCAATGAGTTTTTTATTATCAACTGCCCTACCTACACCCATATTAACGACAATCTTCTGTAACTTAGGCAGCGAGAGTTTGTTTTTATAATTAAACTTCTTTATGAGTTGCTGTACTACTTGCTTTTGATATTTATCTAATAATCTTGCCATATTTTACGTTAAAACCTCACTCAGCAGAAATTATTTCAGACCCACAACAGGCGCATACACGCATCTTATTACGGTTTTCCAATATTTTTTTTCTTGTCCGCACTCCCTTGCCATTTCTTTTGCAGTTTTTATTCTGACAAATGGGTAAAACACTTGCAATTGCAATAGAAGCTTCTTTTTGTATTCTGCCACCTTGCTGACTCTTTTGGCTTGGCTTTGTATGTCTATAAACTAAATTTAGACCCTTAATAATAACTCGCTTTTTGTCTCGTAAAACCTTAATTATTTTTCCTGTTTTACCAGCCTCATTGCCAGCCATCACTGCAACTAAATCATTCTTGCAAACATGCATAACTATACATTCTCCACAGGTATTTGTTTAACCTTGTAATTAAATCTTTTTACACAACTTCAGCGGCCAAAGATATAATTTTCATAAAATTCTTTTGCCGTAATTCTCTGGCTACAGCACCAAATATACGAGTTCCCCGAGGGTTGCCATCATTGTCAATAATAACTATCGCATTTTTGTCAAATTTTAAATAAGAGCCGTCATCTCTGCGTATATTTTTTTTTGTCCGCACAACAACCCCTTTTACCACTTCCCCCTTTTTAACAACTCCCTCTGGAATTGCCTTCTTTACTGCTGCAACAACAATATCGCCAACCGTGGCATATTTCCTACCGCTACCGCCCAATACCTTTATACACTTTGCCCTTTTAGCGCCACTGTTGTCTGCAATCTCTAGTTTTGTTTGTTCCATTATCATTTTTTTGAACTCCGTTTAATTCTATGGCTTTGCCTTTTCTATAATACGAAGTAATCTCGTTGATTTCGCTTTGCTTAATGGTCTTGCCTCAATAATCTCAACCTTATCTCCCACTTTCGCTTCGTTATTTTGATCGTGTGATTTATAGATTGAAGACCGTTTTAGATACTTACCATATTTGGGATGTTTTACAAGACGTATAACCTCAACGACTATTGTCATCTGCATCTTATTACCAATGACCGTCCCGACAATTCTCCTTCTTCTTCCTCTTTTATTTTCAACGCTCATTTTCAAACTTGCTCCTTTGCCTTTAGATGAGTATTGATAGACACGTCCATCTCTCTCAGAATAGTTTTCAATCGTGCAATATCTCTTCTAATATCTCTTTTCTGGACAGGATTTCGAGTTTCACCCGCTTGCCATTGAAATTGAATATTCAACAATTCTCTTCCGCAAGCATCAATTTCATCCAAAATCTCCTGCCTGGATTTCATTCTCATTTCACTGACCTTCAAATCGTCTTTCTCCTTTGTACAAGTCTCACCTTAACCGGCATTTTATGAGCGATTCTATTGAATGTCATTCTTGCAATTTCTTCATTGATACCACTCAACTCGTACAAAACAGTCCCTGGTTTCACCACAGCTACCCAGTATTCAGGCTCACCCTTACCTTTTCCCATACGTGTTTCAATAGGTTTCGATGAAACGGATTTGTGTGGGAACACCCTTATTATTAACTTCCCCTCTCTTGGAAGGTATTGTGACGCTGATACTCTTCCCGCCTCGAGTTGTTGGGCTGTTATCCACCCAGGTTCCAAAGACTGTAATCCAAATTCACCAAAAGATACTTTATTGCCTCTTGTCGCATTTCCTTTAATTTTTTGTCTTTGCGACTTCCTGAACTTCACCCTCTTTGGCATTAGGCGCATATAACTTCTCCTTCGCGGAACTAATTAACCCTTTAAAAATCCAAACTTTTACCCCAATAACTCCGTACGTCGTTTTAGCTTCAGCAAAACCATAATCAATATCTGCCCTCAATGTATGCAGAGGAACACTTCCTGATGACATTTTTTCAGTCCTTGCGATCTCAGCGCCACCCAGCCTGCCTGCTACCTGCATCTTTACACCCTTTGCACCTGCATCTTTTGATGCATCCAGTGCTTTTTTCATCGCTCTTCTAAAAGCAACTCGTTTTTCTAGCTGCTCTGCAATGTTTTCAGCAACCAGCTGCGCCTGCAGTTCAGGCTTCATAATTTCTTTTATTTTAATAACAACTTCTCTTTTCGTAATTTTTTGTATCTCTTCTTTAAGTTTATCGACTTCAGCACCTTTTCTACCAATTATCAAGCCGGGACGCGCAGTATGCAAAGTTATTTTTGCGTCTTGCCGAGTTCTTTCTATTTCAATAAGTGAAATCCCGGCAAAGCTATAATTTTTTTTAATTAACTTACGAATCTCCTGGTCCTCTACAAGTAATGAGCCAAAGATTTTTTTGTCGGCATACCAAATCGATCTCCACCCCTGAGTTATTCCTAACCTTATTCCTATTGGACATACCTTATGACCCATCATCTCTCCTCTTATATTTATTTATACTTTTTACTTTTTTTTAGATAACACTACCGTAATATGGCTTGTACGCTTCAATATCGGTGCCGACATGCCACGAGGCCTCGTACGCTGCCTTTTTGTAGTCGGACCACAATCCACCAACGCTTGTGTTACAATTAGAGAATCAACATCCACGTCTAGATTTTCATTTGCAGCAGCTATGGCAGCTCTAATTACCTTATCTATCATGTAAGATGCACGTTTGTGAGTTACCCTCAAAATCCTTAATGCGTCGTTAACCGACTTACCTCTGACAAGATCAATAACATATCTTGCTTTTCTCGGTGATATCCTCGCATATTTACAACAGGATCTAAATTCCATTTTATACAACCTTTCAGTGCAATAATCTAAAATTGTCCTTACAACATATTAACCGTGTGGAGTTTCTTTCTTTTTCACACCACCATGAGCCCTAAAAGTACGCGTTTTGGAAAACTCTCCCAGCTTATGGCCGACAATGTAATCTGTAACAAATAGTTTTAGAAATATTTTACCGTTATGAATCATAAATGTGTGCGAAACAAACTCAGGGACAATCGTACAGCTTCTAGCCCATGTCCGTATAGGTTCACTGCCGCCAGCATCTTTTTGCTTCAATACTTTTTTCATTAACTTGCCATCAACATAAGGTCCCTTTTTTACTGAACGACTCATAACCTCTCCCAAATACCAGTTAACCAGTTAATTTATTCTTTTTTATAAATTGCCCCTAGCGCCAATCCTTCTTCTGCGAATTATAAACTTGTTACTTAAAGCTTTCTTTTTGCGCGTTTTTCCACCTTTCGCCAACAAACCAGTCCTAGAACAAGGATGCCTTCCACCGCCGCTTCTACCTTCTCCCCCACCTAACGGATGCGCTACAGGGTTTTGAGCAACACCCCTTACATGCGGTCTTATCCCTTTCCAACGGCTTCTACCTGCTTTTCCTAATCTGATGTTACCATGATCGAGATTTCCAAGCTGGCCTATCGTAGCCCTGCAACCAACAAAAACTTTCCTTACCTCTCCTGATGGCAGCACAATATGTGCATAATCTCCCTCTTTCGCCAGCAATTTGGCTACTCCACCCGCAGAACGCACCAATTGTCCACCCTGACCAACACGTAACTCGATATTGTGGATATCTAAACCAAGAGGTATATTTTTAATCGGCATACAGTTGCCAATTTCCGGTTCCACTTTATCACCTGACATCACTGTCTGGCCGACCCGTAACTTATCAGGGGCAAGCATATATCTCTTCTCGCCATCTACATAATGCAACAAGGCGATACGCGCTGATCGGTTAGGATCGTATTCTATACTGGCAACCTTTGCCGGAATATTATCTTTTTTGCGTTTAAAATCAATAATTCTATAATGCCGCCTGCTCCCGCCACCAATATGTTCAGCTGTTATTTTACCTTCTGTATTTCGACCACCGGTTTTCCTTAAAGGCTCTAATAGAGATTTTTCAGGCTTTGTTTTCGTTATTTCTGAAAAATCAGAAACACTTGCAAATCTTCTTCCTGCTGTAACCGGTTTATAATATCTAATACCCATGAATATCTATTCCTCTCCGTCTATTTAGTAACCAAAATCTATTGTACTTCCCTCTTTCAACTTAACTACGGCCTTCTTCCAGTCTTTTGTTCTTCCTAATTTGAACCGAACCCTTTTCGTTTTGCCTTTTCTTACAATGGTTCTAACATCCTGAACTTTGACTTTGAAGTATTTTTCTACTGCATTTTTTATTTGGATCTTATTTGCTCTTAAATCGACCTCGAAATGGTATGAATTAGTTGCCTCTCCATCCGCAACGCTCTTTTCAGTTCTTAAAGGTCTCTTTATTATATTGTAAGCGTCCATGAGATATACTTTACTCCTATCCTATGCTACTCAATGCTTCCTTTGTTAAAAGTACTTTTTTCGGCCTAAGAACTTCATACGCATTTAGCTCCGTACTCGTCATTACTTTTACCGATGGTATATTCCTTGCAGATTTCCAAACCGTTTCGTTTGCCTTTGGTATCACTATTAGACAACTGGAATTATCAATGTTTAGAGCTTTTAATATACTAACCATTTGCCTGGTCTTAGGAACATCAAAATTTAAATCGTCTATAACCACTAATTCGTTATCCCTTGCCTTCGCAGACAATGCCGTATAAAGAGCTAGCCTTCTTGCTTTTTTAGGAATTGAGAATGAATAGTCTCTTGGCTTTGGACCATGCGACACACCACCACCTTTCCATAGCGGTGAACGAATACTACCAGCCCTTGCCCTACCTGTATGCTTTTGAGCCCATGGTTTTCTTCCACCACCTGCAACTTCACCTTTTGTTTTTGTAGAAGCAGTCCCCTGTCTTTTGTTTGCTTCGTACATGATGACCGCATCTCTCAGCAACTTCTTATGAATAGGCCCGCCGAACTTCTCATCGTCCAACTGTAAGTTATCTACTTTTTCTCCCTCTTTGCTATATACAGGTATTTCCATAACTTTTATTTACCTATCCTTTTCACTCTGCTTTTATTTAATATGAGGTAACTTCCTTTATGTCCAGGAATCGCACCTCTAACAAATAACAAATTCCTGTCTTTATCAATCTGCACCACATCAATATTCTTTATTGTTACACGTTCACCACCGAGCCTTCCAGCCATTTTTTTTCCCCTGATTACCCTTCCAGGGTCGGTGTTGGAACCAATCGAACCAGGCGGTCTATGCCGTGTAGACCCATGGGTTGCTGCGCCACCCTTAAAATTCCATCTCTTCATCACACCTGCAAATCCCTTCCCCTTAGTCATTCCAATCACATCCACCTGTTTGACATCAGTGAATATATCTACGTTAATACTTTGTCCTAATTTAATATCCGCACCAGTATCTGGCTTCACTTCCCTTACGAACCTTTTCGGCTCCTGCGAAACCTTTGCCGCACTTCCAATTTCTTGTTTTGTTGCATTTTTCTTTTTCTTATCATCAAATCCCAACTTAATTGAGGAATAGCCATCATTTTCTATAGTTTTTATTTGCATCACACTGCACGGCCCAGCTTGAATTAGGGTTATCGGGAGTAAACGCCCATCATCAGTGTAAATTTGCGTCATCCCAATTTTCTTCCCAAGAAATCCACTTAACATGCCACTTTCCCCTCAATCCACAAGAATGTTTACGTTTCTTAATTTAAGCTTTTATTTTGATTTCTATACCTGCCGGCATATTTATTTTATTCAGCGCGTCCATAGTTTTTGCGGTAGGCTCAACAATATCAATCAACCTTTTGTGTGTTCTTATCTCAAACTGTTCCCGAGACTTTTTATCAACATGTGGCGATCTAAGTACTGTGTACCTTTCGATACGAGTTGGCAAAGGAACCGGACCGAAAACCTTCGCTCCCGTACGCTTTGCCGTTTCAACTACCTCTAAAGCAGACTGATCCAATAACCTATGGTCATAAGCTTCCATTCGTATTCTTATTTTCTGATCATGCACCATAACACTCCAATAATGTAACTAATTTACCGTAATTGCAAAAGAGAATAAATATAACACAGATTTTACTAAAATCAATCACTAAATATAATTTATTCAATAATCTTAGTAACGACACCAGCGCCGACGGTCTTTCCACCTTCTCGGATTGCAAACCTTAACCCCTCATCCATCGCCACCGCTGTCAATAACTCCACATTCACCTTCACATTATCACCAGGCATCACCATCTCCGCCCCTCCCGTCAAACTCACCACCCCAGTCACATCTGTCGTCCTAAAATAAAACTGAGGCCTGTACCCGTTAAAAAATGGCGTATGTCTCCCACCCTCCTCCTTCGTCAATACGTAAGCCTCAGCCTCATACTTCTTGTGCGGCGTGATACTCCCAGGCTTCGCCAACACCTGCCCCCTCTCCAAGTCCTCTGGCTCTATACCCCTCAACAACACCCCAAGGTTGTCTCCAGCCTGCCCCTCATCCAGCGTCTTATTAAACATCTCCACGCCTGTCACCACCGACTTCTTAACATCAGGCTTGATCCCCACGATATCAACCTCATCCCCAACCTTCACCTTGCCTCGCTCCACCCTCCCCGTTGCTACCGTACCCCTTCCCTTTATACTAAACACATCCTCTATCGACATCAAAAACGGCTTATCCATCTCCCTCACCGGATTCGGCATATACGTATCCACCGCATCCATCAACTTCAATATCGGCCCACAATTCACACACGTTGCCGCCCCACACCCACACTCACTCGCCTTCATCGCCGACCCCCTGATCACCGGTATCTCATCTCCAGGAAAATTGTACTTGCTCAACAACTCCCTTACTTCCAGTTCAACCAGGTCCAGCAACTCCGGATCCTCCAACATGTCCACTTTATTCATAAACACCACTATATTCGGCACACCCACCTGCCGTGCCAACAGAATATGCTCTCTCGTCTGCGGCATTGGACCATCCGGCGCACTTAACACCAATATCGCTCCGTCCATCTGTGCCGCACCCGTTATCATGTTCTTCACATAATCAGCATGCCCAGGACAATCCACATGCGCATAATGCCTCTTCTGTGTCTCATACTCCACATGCGCTATCGCTATCGTAATACCCCTCTCCCTCTCCTCAGGTGCCTTATCTATAGAATCGTACGCCCTCTCCTTCGCCAACCCCTGCTTCGCCAATACATGCGTTATCACCGACGTCAACGTCGTCTTCCCATGATCCACATGACCTATCGTCCCTACGTTCATATGCGGCTTCGTCCGCTTAAATACCTCTTTAGCCATCGT
>JAUSDH010000203.1 GCA_030650655.1 Candidatus Brocadiaceae bacterium | reverse complement strand
CCCTGGAGATATATCTGATCAATAGAGACAAACTCATGATTACAAAATCTCTATTTGTGAAGGATGCTATATTGAAGCAGATAGTTGATACACTGCCCGTCAATTTATGCCTGACATCAAACAAAGAAATGGCTGGATTTTATAAGGATTACCGTGGTGTGGAGGTGGTTGGCGCATCCATGTACATTCCGTCAATGAAATGGGTGCTCCTGATTGAGATTGACAAGGATGAGGTGCTCGCACCTATACGCTATGTACTCATAAATGCGTTAATAACTGCGGTCGTTGTTATTGTAATGATTGTCTTGCTCTTTATAGGCTTCATAAAAAAAATGGTAACGCCTCTTCGGAAAATATCTGAGGCTTCAAAGAAAATTGCCAGCGGCAATTTCGATGTTGTCGTTCCCGTTCAAACGCACGATGAAATTGGCGTACTGTGTGAATCGTTTAATTACATGACCGACCATATTAAATCCAGAACAACGGCGCTTATAAGGAGCGAGGCGCGTCTTGCCGAGGCGCAGCGAATTGCCCAGATTGGAAACTGGGAATGGGATGTAATTAAAAACGAAGTCTCCTGGTCTTGTGAAGCGCACCGTATCTTTGGTCTGACTCAAGAAAGCGTTGTCTCTCCTTTTGAAACATTTCTAAACCACGTCCATCATGAAGACAGGGCGTTTGTAAAAAAATCCGTTGATGATACGCTCGCCAACAAAAAACCTTTTGACATTGATCATCGTATCCTTTTGAAAGATACAACTATACGCATTGTTCACGAAAAGGCGGTGGTTATATCTGATAGTAAGGGCAGGGCTATTCAGATGGTCGGAACGGTTCAGGATATCACTGAGCGCAAGCGAGCGGAAGCGGAAGTGGTTTTGTTGAAAACATTGACCTTGTCAATCAGCGAGTCCAAAGATTTACACGACGCATTGATCGTCACGCTGGAGAATGTGTGCAGTGCAACCGGTTGGGTTTATGGGGAGGCGTGGATACCCGATCCTGAGGGTAAATGCTTAGTGCGCGATCATGCATTTTTCAGCAGGGTTGACACCCTGGAAAAATTCAGTGAATTGAGTGGAAAGGTTACCTTTTCTTTTGGCATGGGACTTCCTGGACGTGCCTGGTCTATAAAAAAGCCCGTGTGGGTACAGGATGTTACCCTTGATCCAAATTATCTACGTGCGCTAATTGCCAGGGAGTCTGGACTAAAGGCAGGCGTTGCTTTCCCCGTATTCTCTGGTGAGGAGATAGTTGCCGTTCTTGTGTTTTACATGTTTGAGGCACACGAAAAGAGCGAAAGGTTTGTGAGTTTTGTTTCATCCGTGCTGGTTCAGTTGGGAGAGGTCATCAAGCGCAAGAAAGCAGAAACGGCAGTAAGGGAGCGATCTCTGCTGACCGCTTTGAGTGCCGATGTGGGTTTTGCTCTTATACAGAAGAGTACGTTGCGGGAAAGCTTGCAATTATGCGCTGATGCTTTGGTACTCAATCTTAATGCAGCGTTTGCTCGAATCTGGACTCTCAATAAAGCAGAGAATGTGCTAGAGTTACAGAGCAGTGCAGGGATATACACCCACATTGATGGTCCACATAGCCGCGTGCCCGTTGGCATGTACAAGATTGGTCTTATCGCTGAGGAATGCAAGCCTCATCTGACCAACAAGGTTATCGGAGATCCCAGGATACATAACCAGGAATGGGCAAAGCAGACAGGAATGGTAGCCTTTGCCGGCTACCCACTGATGATTGAAAATCGTCTCGTGGGAGTTATGGCGATATTTGCTCGTCAACCACTCACCGAATTTACCCTAAAAGCGCTTGCATTTGTGTCGGATGTCATCGCACTGGGCATTGAGCGAAAGCATATTGAAGAGACCAAAACCCGATTATCTGAGATTACAGAGACAACGACAGATTTCGTTGGGACCACCACAATAGATGGGCGCGTACTTTATATAAACAAAGCGGGGAGAAAAATTATTGGTATCGGTGAGAATGAGGATATTTCAAATTTGAGGATCTCTGATTGCCATCCCAAATGGGCAAGCGATCTTATCCTGAGCGAGGGGATACCCGATGCGATTCGTGAAGGCGCCTGGATAGGAGAAACAGCATTTCTTAGCCGTGATGGCTGTGAAATAGCGATTTCACAGGTAATCATTGCTCATAAAAATCCAGATGGAACAGTTAGGAATTTTTCTACCATAGGACGCGATATTACCGAACGGAAACGCTTTGAGACGCAAATTATGCATATGGCAAACCGTGACCCGCTTACCAACCTCCTCAATCGCCGGCGTTTCCACGAGGAGTTGGAGGGTTGGCTTGCGCAAACCCGGCGATTTGGAATTAAGGGGGCGCTGTTATTTTTGGACCTCGATAATTTTAAGTATATTAATGATTCACTTGGTCATCAGGCGGGTGACAAACTCCTTATCACTATTGCCGGTCTGTTGAGAGAACGGCTGCGCGATACCGACATACTGGCAAGGCTGGGTGGCGACGAGTTTGCCATCATCCTACCCCATGCCGAGGTAGGTCTTGCGGAATCGGTAGCGAACCAGATACGAGAATTGGTACAATATCGCACTTCCCTTGAGGGGAATTATTCCGCTGGCATTACGGTTAGTATTGGTGTTGCCATGTTTCCTGGTCACGGCGACACCGTAGAAACGCTCCTCACCTACGCTGATTTGGCCATGTACCGTGCAAAGGAAGAAGGGCGTAACCGTATTTGTGTCTATACACCAGAACAGAAGACGCAAATAGAGTCACGGCTTATCTGGGAAAAACGTATACGAGAGGCGCTCGATCAGGATAGATTTGTATTGTTTTTGCAACCTATTATGGATATTCATCAAAACCTCATTATTGGGCAGGAACTGCTGTTGCGGATGACAAATGAAAAAGGTGAGATCGTATCTCCATCTAACTTTCTTGATATTGCAGAGCGCTTTGGTCTCATCCATGACATAGACCGTTGGGTGGTGAGCACGGCTATCCCTCTCATTAAAAAGCTTCAACATGATGGAAAACCCACATGTCTTGAAGTCAACCTTTCCGGCAAGGCGTTTACCGATAAAAAATTATTGCCGTTGATCAGAAGTGAATTGGCCGCGACGGGCATTGATCCTGTAAATATTATCTTTGAAATCACCGAAACCTCCATTATTGAAAATATAGACATTGCACGGCATTTTATCGTTGAACTCAAGTCCCTGGGTTGTCGGTTTGCCCTTGATGATTTTGGTATTGGGTTTTCTTCGTTGAATTACATCAAACATTTGCCCGTAGATTATCTGAAAATTGATGGTAGTTTTGTCAGGAACCTGCTTTACGATACCGTGGATCAACATTTGGTTAAGGCAATGGTGGAGGTTGCGCGCGGACTGGGGAAAAAAACCATTGCCGAATTTGTGGAAAATGAAGAGACACTGCACCTGTTGCGGGAATATGGTATAGACTACGCACAGGGCTACCATATTGGTAAGCCACGTCATGTGTCTGAATTATGAGAGGTATAAACACCCGTAGAGACCGGTTTCAAACCTGTCTCTACAACTAAAACTATGAACCGTAGTGTAAGTCCAAGAAATTTTGATTGGTTGATGTTTCCGATAATCTGTATCATTCTGACGATAGGAATACTTTTTATCTGGAGTGCATCATCTGAAAAATTTGTATTTAAACAGCTTGTCTGGATTGCGATGGGACTCACCCTTTTTTTTATACTCCTCTATTTTGATTACCTTTCGATTGCCCACTATGCGTATATTATCTACGCATGTGTACTCTTTCTTTTAATTCTCGTATTAGGTATGGGAGGCACTGTGAAAGGCTCACAGCGGTGGTTCTCCATGGGTTCTTTTTCGATTCAACCATCGGAGTTTATGAAGATAACCCTGGTGCTTGTCCTTGCAAGGTTTCTCAGGTACAAGAAGTATGGGATCGGATTATTTGACATCGGGGTTTCTCTCTTTTTAACATTCATACCAATGGCGCTTATTGTGAAACAGCCAGACCTTGGTACGGCGCTGGTTCTGGTTCCTATATTACTTTCAATTTTATATACTGCTGGTATCCGGTTGCATCACCTGTTTATGCTCATCGGTGCAGGTCTGGCTATATCACCTTTCGTCTGGATGTTTATGTTAAAATCCTATCAAAAGATGAGGATTATTGGATTTCTCTGGCCGGAGAAGGCTACGGATTGGGGGGCAGGTTACCACAGGCTTCAATCCCTTATTGCCGTTGGTTCGGGAGGGATGTTCGGAGCTGGGTGGGGAAACGGCACACAGAATCAGATGAAATTTCTGCCAGAACGCCATACAGATTTTATCTTCGCCGTTATTTCTGAAGAGTGGGGGTTTTTAAGGGCGTGCTTTGTTCTGTTTCTTTATATCGTATTCCTTACGTGTGGTATTGGTATTGCGCGAAGCACACGTGAACCTTACGGAAGACTCGTAGTGATAGGGCTTGTCACTATGTTTGCAACGCAGATCGTGGTCAATGTCGGTATGACCTTAGGAGTCGCACCCATCGTGGGGATTACGCTGCCGTTTATCAGTTACGGCGGTTCCTCCATGCTTACATCGTTTATTGCCCTTTCCATCATGTTTAATATCAAGATGCGCTCAAAGATCGATTTTGCCTCGGAGCGCCATTAGAAACAATGCGGTAGAAGGTGATTACTCAATTTATGCACAGGAATTTCAACTGAGTAAAAATTTACCACGAAATCACCATGCGGGGGTTGTCCAAAAAGCAGTGACAGAAATACCCCCCTCCTCTATCAAGAGGGGCAGGGGGGTGTGTTAAGAAGGAACCTCCCCTTTTATCCCCTCTTTCTAAAGGGGAAAATAAGGTATTCCCGCGCTTTTGTTGAGCGTGCCTACAAAGTTGAATTGCAAATATCGCTTTTTGGATACCACCTACTGCTTATCAATTCAAAACGAAACAAAACTTGCTTAATATTCGATTTCTTATTATGATAAAACACCATGAATGATTTAAAACATTTTGTGACAGAAAACATATTACCGCTGGTAGAAATGCCAGGGCAGTATATTGGGGGCGAGTGGAACTCTGTTGTTAAGAATCATGCTGAAATCGATGTGAAAGTTGCACTGGCGTTTCCTGATACCTATAGTATCGGTATGTCTCACCTGGGGATTCAGATTCTTTACGGACTCCTCAACGAACGGGTGGACACGGTCTGTGAGAGGGTTTTTGCCCCTCTGGATGACATGGAATCCCTCATGAGGAAACATAAGATTCCGCTTTTTTCGCTGGAAACATACACGCCTTTAAAAGAATTCGATCTGGTGGGTTTTTCGCTCCAGTATGAGTTGTCTTATACCAATGTCTTAAACATGTTGAATTTATCAGAGATTCCTATCATGTCCTCTGAACGTCGTGAAACAGACCCACTCATCATTGCAGGCGGGCCGTGTGCTATCTCTCCGGAGGCAGTTGCAGATTTTATCGATATTTTTCTTATCGGTGATGGGGAAGAAATTCTGCCGCAACTCATTGAGTTATGTAAGGATATGAAAAGCAGAAAACTTTCCCGCAAGGAGAAGATCGTTTCTATAGCCCAAGCTCTGAGAAATGCCTATGCCCCTTCGCTGTATGAGGTCTCTTATCATCAGGACAACACAATACGTGAAATACATCCAAAAATATCTGGTCTGCCATCGCTTATAAGGTCAGCCTCTGTGAAGGATTTAAACAAGACATATTATCCAACCAAGCCCATTGTGCCGTATGTAAAAACCATTCATGACCGCATTACCATTGAGGTTATGCGCGGCTGTACGCAGGGATGCAGGTTTTGTCAGGCTGGTATGAGTAAACGCCCTACGCGGCCTCGTACGGTAGAAAACGTCTTAAAACTGGCGGAACTCTCTTATGTAAATACTGGGCACAACGAGATTTCCCTGGCGTCCCTTTCTATCAGCGATTATCCATTCTTAAAACGTCTGATGGAAGAGATGAACCAGGTCTTTGTTCCAAGACATGTCAATATCTCCTTTCCTTCGTTACGGGTGAATGAGCAGTTTGTCCTAGTGCCTTCCATGCTTAATACAGTTCGCAAATCAGGGCTTACCCTGGCGCCTGAGGCGGCAACTCCTGCACTGAGAAAGATTATTAATAAAAATATTACCGATGAAGATCTTTACAAAGGTATCGAAGAGGCATTTAAACAGGGTTGGAATCTGGTAAAACTTTATTTTATGGTGGGACTTCCTACGGAAACGGATGACGATATCGACGCCATTGCACGGCTTGCCCATAATGTTTCTGACCTGAAAAAGGGTATAAATGGCTCTTTCGGGCAGGTCAATATCAGTATTGCGCCCTTTGTGCCCAAGGCGCATACCCCTTTCCAATGGCACCCCATGATAACCTTGCAGCGGATAAAAGAGATAAGAAATAGGTTGTTTGACAGGATTCGGAGAAAAAGCATTCGCATAAAATTTCACAATACGGAGCGTAGTATCCTGGAGGGTATTTTCGCACGGGGAGACCGAAGGCTGGGAAGGGTTATTTATCAGGCATGGCAGGATGGATGCAAGTTTGATGCGTGGGAAGAACATTTTCACTTTCAAAAGTGGCTGGATGCGTTCCAGAAGGTCGGCGTTGATTGGACATTTTATGTGCACCGCCAGAGAAATGACGATGAGGTCTTTCCCTGGGATCATATCAGTTGCGGCGTGGTAAAACCTTTTCTTATGCATGAAAGGCAGAAATCTTTGCATGAGGAAATTACCCCCGATTGCCGTACAGAGGAGTGTCCTGAATGCGGAAGCTGTGCACGTTCCACGAATTTTTGTACTGTTTAAGCTTTAAAAATTATGATGGTGAATGTTTATGTTGGTTTGGGGTCAAATGTAGGTAATAGGGAGAGGAATTTATTCTATGCGTATGATCGGATTATTACCATCAAGGGAGTAAAGCCTGTAAAGCTTTCGAGATTTTACGAGACAGTGCCAGTAGGCGGACCTCTACAACCGATGTTTTTGAATGCTGTTCTTAGTATTAAGACTGCAATATCTCCCTTTCGTCTGCTGGAACACTTCCAGCGCATAGAAACCCTTATGGGCAGGGTTCGCACGGTAGAATGGGGTCCCCGAACGATTGATATTGATATATTGCTTTATGGTGATAAAATCATAAATAGAGATGAGCTTGAAATTCCTCACCCATTGATGCATACGCGGTTATTTGTCTTAGAGCCTTTGGTCGAGATCGATCCCCAGGTAGTTCATCCCCTATTGAAAAAGACAGTTTTGCAATTATATAAAGAACAAATTCGCTGTGTCGAAAGTGAAAAATGCCCCCACGGTACCTTCCTTTCTGAGGAGGGGAAAGAGGGGTGGTTGTAAAATCCCCGGAGTTTCTGTTTGATGCTGAACAATTAATAAAGAACTATGTTTTCAAGATTAGACAACTATATACTGAAGGCGTTTATTCCCACATTCTTCATGTGCCTGCTCATTATTTCTGGGATATACATCGTTGTCGATCTCCTTCAAAAACTGGGAGAATTCGTGGATATGGGAGGAGAAGCCTTTGGGACGGGAATACGATATTATGCGTATCTCTTCCCTGTGATTATTTTTCAATTTTTTCCTGCCGTCACTTTGATAGCAATGGGCATTGTGTTGGTTAGATTATCCAGGAATAGGGAAATACTCGCCATGCAGGTTGCCGGTATTTCACTGTACCGGATTTTGCTTCCTGTCTTTATTGTTACGGTAGTTATGTCCTTTGCTTCGTTTGGAGATCAGGAATGGATTATTCCGCGGTTTGCAGAGAAGTTGGAAACACTGAGACAATCTTCATTCAATGATAATGTCGAAAAAAATCTTCTTTTAGATGATAAGGAAAACAATGCATTAATTCGTGTTTGGAAATATGACAAAAAAACGCAGCGTATGCAGTCAGTATTTATTCTTGCCCGGTATGAAAATAAAAAAAAGAAATTTACCCTGAGTGCAGACGAAGGAAGATGGCTGGGAAACGATACATGGTTACTTACAAAGGTAGTAAAGCACATTTATGACGAACGTGGGAGATGGATTGCGCCTGTACAACAAATCGACAGTCTGGAGTTTGAATCTACGATAACTCCTATGGAACTCGGGAAAATAAAGTTAGATCCCAGTTTGTTAAATTTTGACCAATTAAAGGAACTCTGTAAAAACGAACCTGATAATCCAAGAAATAGCTTGTTGTTTCATTCCAGAATTTCGTATACCCTTACTCACTTTGTGTTGCTTTTACTGGGTATCCCGCTCGTTGTCGGATTTGAACGACTGAGTAAAAATTTGTTTTTACGTGTGGGGTTGTGTGTCCTTGTTTGCGGTATTTTTTATTCGCTAACTTTTGTCTGCTCAAACTTGGGTACCACCGGAATGCTTCACCCTATATTGGCAGCCTGGTTACCTACCGTTATTTTTGGTTCTGTGGGACTATTGTTTTTTGATATGATGAGTATGTGATATGGCTATAAGTGACTATGTACATGCGTTATTAGACCTCTTTTATCCCCGGTCATGCCTCCACTGCAAAAGGAATTTGAACGATTCTCACGAACTCTATATTTGTGAGGATTGTAATAGACAGATTCCCTATGTTAATGAATTGCATTGTATTCGCTGTGGGTCGGCCATAGGGCCTTATAGTACATCGACAACGAAAGAAGTCTGTACTGTGTGCAAAGGAAAGCATCTGCATTTCGACACCATGACAGCCATTGCTCATTACGATGGTGTTATGAAAACACTGATACACAAGTTTAAATATGCCAGGCAGAAATTCTTATTTCGCATATTGAATGATTTCGTGGTAACACATAAAAAACTGAAAGAGATTGTTCCAGACATAGATGTTGTCGTACCCGTACCGCTTCATTGGTTAAAAAAAATGAATCGGGGATTTAATCAATCCGAACTTCTGTCTCTGGGAATTCAAAGATACTTTTCGAAACCAATGTCCTCAGGCAACCTCTGTCGTATTAAAAACACGGAGTCACAGACACATCTATCAAAAAGTCAACGGCAGGTAAATATCCACAATGCTTTTTTTGTTAAATGTCCACGATCATTTCATGGGAAAAAGATTTTACTGGTAGACGATGTCTTAACTACCGGGGTAACCGCATCGGAGTGTTCTAAAAAACTGAAAGAATCTGGCGCCAGGTCCGTCCATTTACTTGTCCTGGCAAATGCAGAATATAATAGTTAGCCATGTAATTTTAATTTCCTTGACTGGTAATTTTAAAATAAGTAAAATTACACGTTTTAGAATATTCGAGTTTTTTATATTTTAAGAAAGGATTTTGCACTTGGAAAATATTACAATTGTTGCCAGGCATTTAGAGATAACAGAAGCAATTAAAAATTATGCCTTGCAAAAGGCCGAAAAAATAAAAAAATTTTTTGAATGGATCTTGCAGATACAGATTACCATGGACATCGGCGGCGATAATAGTCATATCGTTGAAATGATTGTCTCCGTTTCGAGAGGGCCCACGATGGTTGCAGAGGTGGCGAATCCGGACATGTATCGTGCGATTGACCTGGCAGTGGATAAGATCGAATCGCAACTAAAAAAACACAAAGGAAAGATCCAATCGAGGATTGTCCGAAGGAAAAGGCCTACAACTACTGAAATGGAGGGTCCTGAAAGTGGACAGGAAGCATAATGGAAAGCGATTCTATTGGAGGAATTTTGTAGTATGAAATTGACCGATTTTATTGTGGAGGACGCCATTATTACAGAACTCAAAGCTACCGATAAAGAGGCCGTAATTAAAGAAATGGTGTGCGCACTGAAAGATGTACAGAAAATCAATAGCAAGGATGTTGAAAACGTCATCAAGTCTCTTATGAAACGGGAGGAATTAGGTAGCACGGGTATCGGGAAAGGGGTGGCTGTTCCACATACAAAACACGACTGTGCTAAAAAGATTATTGGAACGATTGCACGATCAACGCAAGGAGTTGATTTTAATGCCCTGGACGGAGAGTCGGTACATCTCTTCTTTCTTTTGCTCTCCCCGAACGATTCGGCAGGTTTACATCTTGCCGCACTTGAAAGAATATCTACCGTTATCAGGGATAATGATTTCCGCCGCTTTATGCGTGAGGCTAATGGTAAAGCAGGGATGATTGAGATATTAAAAGAGGTTGACGGTATCCACGTTTAGTCTAAAATATCCCACCTCCCTTTGCTGAGAGAGGGCTAATAGTGGATTTTATTTACTTAACCAGCAGGCACGGTTTAATCATAAAAAATAAACCTCCCAGGTCTTACAGTGTTTCAAAAGGATGTGGGATTTGGTATGAAATTTTAAAAAAAGCTATAGTGAAATAATTTGTTATGGATATGTTTGTTGTAAATTCTAAAGTATTAGAACGAAAGGTAAAAATCTCTAATTCCAACGGGATGCATGCCAGACCTGCCACCAAATTTGCTGAAATTGCCAATAAATATAGTTCAGAAATTCATGTGAAAACAAAGAACAAAGAGGTCGAGGGTAAGAGTATTATTGATCTCTTAACACTCGGTGCAGAAAATGGCACAGAAATAGTAATTTGCGCAAAGGGGATTGATGCGGTAGAGGCACTGGATGCCCTGGAAGGCTTAGTGAAAAGCAAGTTTGAAGAAGAATTCATGGAAATCAGAAAGGGGATCGCAGTCTCTCCCGGTGTTGTTATCCGTGAGGCCTTTATGTTTGAAAGTGAAGGTTACCGCATCCCACGCCATATTATAAGAAAAGAAGAAGTCGAGAGTGAAATTTTTAGGCTTGAAAAGGCCATCGAAGATTCTAAAAAAGAAATTGACGATTTGGAGAAGAAGGTGTCCGAAGATTTAGGTTCTGAAATCGGCGCAATCTTTGGCACCCACAGAATGATTTTGCAGGATGCGCGCCTGAAAAATGAAGTTGTTGAAAAAATAAAGAAGGTCAATTTTACGCCAGAATTTGCTGTCTCTCTGGCGTTGCGTGTTTACATCAGAAAATTCCAGGACGTTAACGATACGTACCTGTCAGAAAGAGTAAGCGATATCTTTGATGTCGAAAGAAGGCTTTTAAGGAATTTATTGGGTGAAAAAAGGGAAGAGCTTAAGAACCTTGCCCAGGAAGTGGTGTTGGTGGCTCACGATCTTACCCCGTCGCAAACAGCCTCGCTTGATACCGAAAAAGTTAAAGGATTTGCTACGGATGTAGGCGGGAGGACATCGCATACTGCCATCGTTGCCCGTGCTTTGGGTATACCCGCAGTGGTGGGGCTTGGCACAATCACCACAGATGTCTTTGGCGGTGATACCGTAATTGTTGACGGTAATCATGGTATTGTTATTGTTCGGCCTGATGCTGAAACATTAGCAACATATCAGAGCAAGGTCAAAAGTATCCATGTATTTGAGGAAAAATTAGCGACAGAACTAAAGGACCAACCATCTACAATGAGGGATGGCAGACATATAGGCATTTATGGAAATATCGAATTTCCCAAAGACATTAGTGTTAATGTAAAATACGGTGCTGAAGGAATTGGGCTTTATAGAACAGAGTTTCTTTACTTAGGGTCGCCCAGGCCGCCGACTGAAGAGGAACATTTAGAGGCATATAGCACCGTTGTTCGGGAATTAAAGGATAAGCCTGTCATTATTAGAACACTTGATTTAGGCGCTGACAAATTTACGTATGGAGATGACAGAAAAGAAGGTAACCCCTTTTTGGGATGTCGTTCCATTCGTTATTGTTTTGAAAATCCAGCCATATTTAAGATACAACTCAGGGCAATTTTAAGGGCTTCAGCCCTGGGAAATGTAAAAATCCTATTCCCCCTGATTTCCTCACTTCAAGAATTACGGCGTGCAAAGCAAATGGTCTGGGAGACTATGGAAGAATTGGACAAGGAGAAAATTCCATTCAGCAAAAACATTAATATGGGGGTCATGATTGAAGTTCCTTCCGCTGTTATGATTGCCGACATGCTGGCAAAAGAATGCGATTTTTTTAGTATTGGCACCAATGACCTTATTCAGTATTCTCTGGCTGTTGATAGAAATAACGAGCGGGTAGCTTATCTCTATTGCCCCGTGCATCCTGCAATTTTAAGGCTTTTAAAAATTGCAATAAAAGCAGCAGCGGATAATAACATTCCTGTTGGGATATGTGGGGAAATGGGAAGCGAAGTTGAATATGCCGTGCCACTCATCGGGTTAGGTCTCACAGAATTCAGTGTGTCACCAGCGACGATCATACCGGAAATTAAAAAAATAGTCCGGTCTGTTACCTACGAAAAGGCGAAGGAAGTGGCGGATACCGCGTGTCAATTCGATGACCCGGAAAAAACAATTAATTACCTTAGGAATATTGCTATAGAAATATTGCCTGAGGCTTTTTAATACCCAAAATATCCTTGACAGGTTGAAACAGCATTATTACAATTTATCGTAAGTATTTTAATTTGTTATATTTGAAATTTTAAAGGTTGAATTGACGATATTCTAAAAATACGTATTCGGTTTGCTAAATTAGGCGATATGCGCTTTATTTCTCATCATGACTTGATGAAGGTCTTTGAAAGGGCTATCAGAAGGGCTAACATACCTATTGCAATGTCCAAAGGTTTTAACCCTCACCCCAAGTTATCTCTTCTCTTAGCCTTGAGTGTTGGAATAGTCAGTAAAGATGAAGTTTTGGAAGTTGAATTGCTCCAATCAGTGCCTTCCGGGTCTTTGGTTGAAAGCTTGGGCAGGCAATTGCCAAAAGAAATTCAAATTCTGTCGGTAGAAACCATACCACTTTCTTCAAAGAGTCCTGTTCGTGATGTAACGTACGAGATCATTTTTAAGGAGCCGGGATTCTTAAAAAGCTTAAAGATTAGCGAATTTCTTCAACAATCAAATATCATAGTCAGTCGTACGAAAGATGGATATCAAAAACCTTTTGATATTCGACCATCTATTCAGGAAATTACAGTAAAGCCTGACGGTTTGATTTTGTCTATTAAAATGATACCAGAAGGCATGGCGAGACCCGAAGAGGTGCTCCATGCCTTATGTGGAAACGGGGAAAAAGGGCTCTTTGAAATTATCAGAACAAAAATCAACTTGTTTTCTTCTGCCTGACTGAGGGAAAAATCATGGATAAGAGGATGCTTATTAATGCAGTTGAAACTGAAGAATGCCGTATTGCTATTTTAGAAAATAATGTTTTAGAAGAACTTTATATTGAAAGGAGTTCTCGGGGACAGCTTGCTGGAAATATTTACAAAGGAAAGGTTGTGAACGTTGAATCCAGTATTGAAGCGGCATTTATTGATATTGGACTCAAAAAAAATGGGTTTCTCCACGTATCGGATGTCTTACCTCACCGTGGAAACGAGAGTTCTTCATCAGAAACAGAGACCCATGCAAGACATCATCGGGAATCTCACAAGATACGTGACCTTCTTCGTCAAGGGCAAGAAGTGCTGGTTCAGGTAACGAAAGAGAGTATTGGTGCAAAGGGACCCAGTCTGACAAGCTATATCAGCCTGCCTGGAAGGTTTTTGGTTTTAATGCCGGATATGCCACGTCTTGGTGTTTCTAAGAAAATCACCGACGAAGAAGAACGACAACGATTAAAAACCATACTCGAAGGTTTGCATCCACCTCAAAACATAGGTTTTATCATACGAACGGCAGGGGCGCTACAGACGAAAAAAGAAATCCACAAGGATTTCCATTATTTATTAAGACTGTGGAAAAACATTGAAAAACGGGCGAAAGACACTAGTGCGCCTGCAACCATTTATCAGGAAAGCGATCTTGTTATTCGTGCTATAAGGGATATTTTTTCTACCGACATACGAGAAATCATTGTTGACTCAGAACCTGTTTTCGAAAGAACGCGCGATTTTATTCGTATTATTATGCCCAAATACGAAAAAATTTTAACCCTCTATCGTGAAAATAAGCCGTTATTTCATAAATATGATATTGAGAAAGAAATTGAAGGAATAAACTGCAAAAAAATTCCTTTACCCCGCGGGGGGTCGATTATAATTGAACAGACCGAGGCACTTGTTGCAATTGACGTCAACAGCGGTAAATTCAAAGAGGAAAGTGATCCTGAAGAAACTTCCTTTAAGACCAATCTTAAAGCTGCAAAAGAAATTACACGGCAAATACGACTGCGAGATATAGGAGGTGTAATTGTAATCGACTTTATTGACATGCGTGAGGAATCGCACATCCACGCTGTAGAGAAGGTCCTCACGGATGCATTAAAACGGGATAAGGCTCGAACGAAGATGCTCAAAATGTCAAAATTTGGTACCATTGAACTTACCAGACAAAGAATTCGTTCAAGTCTTCGGGATGTTCTTTTTGAGGAATGCAAGTTTTGCCGAGGTACAGGTTACAGTAAGACAATTGAAACTCTTTGTTTAAATGCCATGAGAGATATAAAATTTGCTATTCATTTGCCACAGATTGCTAAAATCGAAATTCTCGCAAACCCAGAGGTTACCAATTACCTGCAAAATCAAAAAAGAAGGCAAATGATAGAAATTGAGGAAGCCTATAATAAAAAGATAAATATCTTTAGTACTATGAATTACGAATACGGTAAAATAGATATTCGTTATTTTAATAATAAAGATGAACCAGTTATGGTATAATAACTCTACAAAATTTAGTTTTAGATCAATAAAAGTAAGTATTTTATAGTTCATTTAGTATTAAAATTGGAAATTGAAAGGAGAAAATAATAAATGTACGCAATAATAAAAGATCGGGGGAAACAGTACAAGGTCAGGGCTGGTGAACGCCACCTCATCGATCTGAAAGCCGATGCTCAGGTTGGAGAAACTTTGGAATTTGGAGATGTTTTAGTTTGTTCCGATGAAGAAGGAGATACAACCTTTGGTACCACAGCGAATAAAAATGCAAAAGTTATTGCAGAAGTTGAAGGTATGAAAAAGGGTGTAAAAACGATGACTATAAAGTTTCGCAGGAGAAAGGAATCTATGACCAGAAGAGGTCATCGTGAAAAATATACCAGGATAAAAATCAAAGAAATTCGATTGGATTAGGCACTAATTTTTATCGCTGGCCCAGTAAGTTTCAATATATTTTTTCAAAACGGAGGACATTAATATGGCACATAAAAAAGGACAAGGTTCTTCAAAGAATGGAAGAGACAGTAATCCCCAAATGCGGGGCGTAAAGAGATACGGCGGACAGTTTGTTACCGCCGGTTCCATCATAGTCCGTCAATGTGGAACAAAATTTAAACCTGGATTGAATGTTGGTCTTGGAAGGGACTATACGCTTTTTTCCAAGGTGGAGGGCGTGGTGAAATTCGAGACAAGACACCGCGTAAGCGTTTATTCAACACCCAATTAATTATTTTTGGTTTCACAGTAGCTTTTTTAGGGATGCTGCGGCCAATATTTATATTTTGTAATACAGGAGATATTTGTGTAAAGGGTGCTATTTAATGCACCCTTTGTATTTTCAAGACCATGTTTGTTGATGAAGCAGTCATATTTGTAAAAGGGGGGGATGGAGGAAACGGCTGTGTAAGTTTCCGAAGGGAGAAGTATGTCCCTCATGGAGGACCTGACGGAGGGAATGGAGGTATGGGTGGAGACGTTATATTTCATGTCAGTGATAAAATTGATACGTTGCTGGACATTACTTCCCGAGTGAAACATATTGCGGAAAGCGGGGCTCATGGGAAAGGTTCTACGAAAAGAGGAAAGGACGGCAAAGACCTCACCATAGATTTGCCCAGTGGTACGGTAGTAAAGGATAAAGAAAGCGGTCGTGTCTTGAAAGACATGAGTACTGCCGGAGAAAGCATTGTTATTGCACGGGGAGGAAGAGGAGGGCGGGGGAATAAACACTTTGCAACTTCCATCAATCAGGTACCACGCCAGGCAGAAAAAGGGAAACCCGGTGAAGAGCGCTGGCTGATACTTGAGTTAAAGTTGCTTGCAGACGTTGGCATTATCGGAATGCCCAATGCAGGGAAATCGACATTGCTCTCCCGCATATCCGCTGCAAGACCTAAAATTGCAGAATATCCTTTCACCACACTGCAACCTCAATTAGGAATTGTAGAGGTTGAGAATTGTCGCCGATTTGTTGTTGCAGACATCCCGGGTCTTATTGAAGGTGCGCATAGAGGAACAGGACTTGGGGATGAATTTCTGCGTCATATTGAAAGGACAAAATTATTAGTGCATCTTTTGGACGTCTCACCTTTTGCAAGGATGAACCCCGCGGATGCGTATAGTATTGTTCGGAATGAATTAATACAATATAACCCGAAACTCGCCGAAAAAAAGGAAATTGTCATTGCAAATAAAACCGACCTTTTAGATGCAGAAAGCAGTAACGAATTCATTCAAACACTAGAAGAAAAAATTTCCAAACCCGTTTGTCCTGTTTCTATGGTTACCGGCAAAAACATCGGCACTCTTATAAATATGATTATAAGTGCTTTAAATGAGATCCAGTTCCAAAAGAGCGAACTTCTATGTGGCTAGCAATTGACATTGGCAATACAAATATCCATATTGGGATATTTGAAGACGATGTCCTGCATTCCTCCTCTTCAGTGAAAAGTGAATTTCCGCGTCCACTTCTGGAAAATTTAGAAAATACTTTAAATCCAGCTACCCTTACCAAACCACAGGCCGTTATCATCTCGTCTGTTAACCCAAAGGTTGAAGTTTTTATCGTTGAATATATCCAAAAATATTTCTATGTAAATTCCCAATTTATTGGAAAAGATATTCCAATTCCTATGGCGGTGCTGACCGACCAGCCAGAAAGGGTGGGTGTGGATCGGCTGGTGAATGCGTTTGCAGCATTTGAAAGGACAAAGAGTTGGACGATAGTCGTTGATGCCGGTACTGCAATAACGGTTGATGTGATTAACGATAATGGCGCTTTCATGGGAGGCATTATTGCACCTGGTATGGGCATATCTTCAAAAGCACTACATCACTATACTGCGCTTTTACCAGAGATACCCATCAATAAACCAAAAAGTATCCTTGGGAAAAACACAGAAGGTGCAATAAATTCCGGCATTTACTGGGGCACAGTCGGTATGGTAAGCAAGCTTATAAATATGCTTTGTGATGAACTGAAATGTCAGCCAGCGATAATAGCAACAGGGGGGGATGCACAGTTGCTGGCGCCGGAAATCCCCAAAATTACCGCCGTAATCCCTTATTTGACATTGGAGGGAATCAAAATTGTGTATAAAAGAAATCTCACTTCAAAGATACGAAATTAATGTTGTTTGATTTTTTCGACCAATTTTCTATATCGAACATCTTCTCTGAGATATGCCAGATCCTTATCCTTTTCCAGATGATGAATATCATCGTAACCTAACATAATTGCTTTTTCCAGGGCAGCTAATGCAGCATCGATATTTTTAAGCAATGCATAACTGCATGTAAGGTTATAATGAAATATGGGGTCTTTTGGTCTGAGACTGCATAATCTTTGATCAATCTGAAGGCCTTTTTCGTACATCCCGTGTGCCGTATACGCATTGCCTAAATACATAAGGCAATCAACATAATTTGGGTTTTTTTCAAGAATGCCTTCGAGAAACCAAATAGTAAATTCTTCGCCTTCTTTTTTAAAAGCCCCCGACTTTATCGTAAATTCGTAATGTGGTAACGTAATCGAGGTTATAAATCTATTTTTTGCTTTTGTTTCCATAATACACTTTTTAAGAAGAATAAGGGTTAATGATGTTTTGAATAAATCCAGGCAAATTCTTAATAATCATTTAGGGTTTATGTTAAATGAAGATGTCTATGAACTTGTGTGGTATTATTGATTATAGCAGTTGCTCTTATCTAAATATATTTATAAAATATGTAGTTGTCAAGTGTAAGTATAGATTTTTTATTTACGGGATAACGGAGGGTATAAAATGCCGATCGATAAAGAACTAATAAAAGGTAAAATTCACAGCAGGGAAGACATTTCACTGAAAACTATTACCGATATTTTAGCATATCAGATGTCGGAAAGTCCGGAAGATATGGGGCCGGAATCGAACTTTTTGGCGGCTGCGGAGTCCGTAGCTCAATATATATCTGAAAAATTTAAGGATATGGATTCATTTACAAATCAATTGTCTCAACTTGATAAGGGAATGAAATCCATTAATCAATTTGCTGATACGGTGTTTAATTACTATCAGGATAAGCAACTCCTGAGCTTTGAAATCGTTAAAACTATGATTTCGAGAGTAAAAGACGTTAACTTAAAAATGATTACCGATATTATGGCTTATAAAATTTACCAGAGTCCGGATGATAAAGGGACGGAATTAAACTTTCTATCTGCCGAAACGTTTGTTGCCCAATATATATCAGAGAATTTTAAAAATTTACGTGAATTCAGGAGATGCCTTGCAGACCTTGGGAAAGGTTCATACGCACTGGAGGCGTTTGCCGATTTGGTATATAAATATTATTGTCAAAAGAAGAACTAATTTCAACATAACTATGAAAAAGAAAGAATTTAACAAACAGCGGAAGGCTAAACTACATGACTTCTAGAAATTACCCTTGTATACGCACGAAACTTCCAGGTCCCAACGCAACTCAATACTTGGAAAAGGAAAAGAAATATATCTCGCCTTCGTCGACGAAGGGCTATCCGCTGGTGGTGAAAAGCGCAAAAGGTATGGTGGTTACGGATGTCGATGGGAATACATTTCTTGATTTTACGGCGGGTGTGGCCGTATGTAATACCGGACACAATCACGACCAGGTTATATCTTCAATTACCAATCAGGCAAATACGCTTATTCACATGTCTGGTGCAGATTTTTATAATCCCCTGCAGAGTGAGTTGGCGGAAAAACTCTCAGCAATCTGTCCTGGCTCTTTTACCAAGCGGGTTTTCTTTGGAAATTCTGGCGCAGAATCTATAGAGGCTGCGTTTAAATTAGCACGTTATCACACAAAGCGCAGCATTGTCATTGCCTTTTACAATGCCTTTCATGGAAGAACCATGGGGGCGCTTTCTCTGACAGCGAGCAAATTAAATCAGCGCAAGCATTTTCTCCCTTTAATTCCTGAAGTGATCCACATTCCCTATGCATACTGCTACAGATGTCATTATGGTCTGACTCCAGATAACTGTCATATGGCATGTGTAACCTGGATACGGGAAGAATTGTTTAAAACAAAAGTCCCGCCAGAAGATGTGGCGGCAATTTTTGTGGAAATTATCCAGGGAGAGGGTGGATACATTGTGCCCCCAAAAGAGTTTCATAGGGCGCTGTATCAATTGACACGCGACTTTAATATCCTTTATGTTGCCGATGAAGTACAATCAGGCATGGGGCGTACAGGGAAGATGTTTGCTTCCGAGCATTTTGATATAATCCCGGATATTATTACTATTGCCAAGGGTATTGCCTCAGGTCTTCCCTTGTCCGCCACGGTTGCATCAGAGGAAATAATGAATTGGCTTCCCGGCAGTCATGCAAGCACGTTTGGAGGTAATCCTGTGAGTTGTCAGGCAGCGCTCGTAACGATCAAGCTTCTTGAGGATGGACTCATAGACAATGCGGCCAAACAAGGCGCTTACATGATAAACGAATTGAAGAAATTAGAACGCACGTATCCCTTTATTGGAGATGTTAGGGGACTTGGACTGATGCTTGCCGTTGAAATTGTAAAAGACAAAGAAACCAAAGAATATGCGCCGGAAGTGCGGGATAGCATTGTCCAAAAAGCATTCTCAAGAGGGCTTTTGCTTTTGGGTTGTGGACGTAGCGCTATCCGCTTTTGCCCGCCATTGATCCTTTCAAAAGACGACGCAGATATTGCATTATCCATATTCGAAGCGTGCCTGAAAGTTGCAATGCAAAGTTAATTCTAACCTTGTGCATTGTTTTACAGTAAGCCTATCATTGACGAAATCGACAAGGTATTAGCCCCGCATTATGGCTTTACGGATGAGGGACTGGATTTTATCATCAATTACGACATTAAATACCGTATGGGCAAAGAACTGGACTGATACGATAATAGTCAGAAAACCGCTCCCTGCTTAAAGATTACGGGGATATGATTGCTCGTATAATTGCTGAGGTTTTGGAGATAGAGGGAAAAAGTTTGGAAATGATTTCTTTATGATATAGAATTACAGAAAAGAGGAGATACTATGAATGCATATAAATATCATTCTATTGTAAAAGAAAATGGAATTGTTGAATTGCCGAAAATCCCCCTGCCTAAAGGTGCAAGGGTTGAGGTCATAATACTGCCGGAAGAAGAAAACTTTGAAATGATGCAGGCGGCAGAAAGCAGTATAAAATTCTGGGAAAATTCAACAGACGATGCCATCTGGAATAATGCTTAAACAAAGAGACATTGTTCTTATACCAATCCCTTTTACAGACCTGACCTCCCAAAAAAGACGTCCTGCTGTGGTAATCTCCTCAGACAATTACAACGAAACACATGAAGACATTGTAGTTGTCGCACTGACCCCAAATGCTGAACCACGCGATTTCACAATCACCGTAACTTCTGATGATTTGGAGCAGGGCGTTTTAAAAGTTACAAGCATGATACGGACTGATAAAATCTACACATTGAACAAGTCAATCATAATCAAAGTATTTGGCCGTGTAAAAACGCATATCCTTTTAAAGATAAAAGAATTCCTCTTGAAAATTATAGAACAGCACAACACAGTAAATTAGACAGGAATGGCTGCAATGCAGAAGATTTTGCCGAAAGGGTGGAGGCAGAGATACCGAAAAGGGGCCGGTTCTGATAAATTGGAAAAGGCTGAAAGAGATTCGTAAATAGTTTTGTGAGACCAATAATGCCATTTAACCCGAAATTCACCATAACACCGAAAATCAACAAGGCCCTTGTCGAAATCGAGCGCGTTAGCGGTTTCCTTGATGCGGTCAAACTCAAGGACGACTGGCTGTCCGATATGCAAAAAGAAGCTCTCGTCCTTGAGTCGCACTTCAACCTATATTGAAGGCACAGCCTTGAGCCTTGAACAGGCACAAAGCATCCTTGAAGTTAAGAAGCTCAAAGGTATCAATCGGGACGATGAAAAAGAGCTGTTAAACTACAAGAAAGCAATGGATTTCATCGCGAAATATATAGGCAAAGATGACCCGATTGCCGAAGGCATTATCAGGGAACTTCACAAGATTACGGTCAAAGGTGTGCGGGGCGAGAAGGCAGACCCGGGCAATTACCGCAAGATACAAAACTACGTAGCCAATTCTCTGACCCGCGAGATCATTTATACCCCGCCTGGGCCGCTTGAAGTGCCTCATCTCATGCGGGAGTTTGTGGATTGGATCAATAGGGTTGAGGACATGTCTCCTGTCCTTACCGCAGGAATTGCACAATTTCAGTTCGTTCATATTCATCCGTTTATTGACGGTAATGGAAGGACAGCATGGCTTTTATCCACTCTTATTCTCTATAAGACCGGCTACGATTTCAAACGGCTGTTCAGCATTTCCGAGTATTATGACAAGGACAGACCCAGCTACTATAAGGCTATTCAAACGGTAAGAAATAACAATATGGACATAACCGTCTGGCTTGGATATTTTGTGACCGGTTTGCGGTCACCGATGGAGGAAATTCAGGAGAAGGGTAAGCAAATAATAAAACAAGATACTGCCCTGCGAAAGATTAAGAGGGCGGGCTTGAATGCCCGGCAGGAAAAGGCGATTAAATATCTTTTAAGAAAAGGGTCAATTTCCGTTAACGAATATCAGTCTGCGGTTTCCTGTATACGCCGCACAGCCCAGAGAGATTTGGATAATTTAATGGAAGAAGGTATCATTAAAACTATAGCAAAGAGTCAAACAGATCCAACAAAACACTATGTCTTGCTGTGACATACTGTGACATTTTACTGCGACAATCAAAGGTTATACAAAGAGACATACTTAAGGGACAAGTCCTACGATGACAAGAATGATAACTATGGTAGCATCACAAATAAAGCAGGCAATATTGAATTCTCGATGTATACGAATAATGTTAATTGATATTGGAGATGGTGTAATCGTGCGATATATAGAAGATACAGGGGAAGCGTGGGTTTAACGTTAATAGGAATTAAAGAACGTCTCCTTAAAAGTCTAAAGACCAACATATTGTTTAAAAACAATATGTTTACAATTTTATATAAATAAAATACACTAATTTTATGTCAAAAGAAAAAATCCTTGTTGTCGATGATGAACAAGACCTTGTAAAATTAGTAAGGTACCACCTTGAAAAGGATGGATATAAGGTAGTAACCGCTTATAATGGAGAAGATGCGTTGTTTCTGGCAAGAAAAGAACGTCCGGAACTTGTTATATTAGACCTTATGCTGCCAGGCATTGACGGTCTCGAAGTATGCAAAAAATTAAAAGCAGATCCGGAACTTGCTAACATTGCCATCGTAATGTTGACTGCAAAAGGTGAGGAAGTGGATATAACCCTTGGTTTGAAACTGGGCGCTGACGATTATGTAACAAAACCCTTTAGCCCAAAAGAACTCGTCGCACGTGTACAGGCGGTGCTCAGGCGATCAAAAAGTCCTTCGACAACAAAAGATTATATTAAAATAGACACCCTTACAATCGATTTGTATAAACATGAGGTAACTATAAAGAATGAACCCATTCAACTGACGCTTACAGAATTCAAGCTTCTTCATCAGCTTGCCAGTAAGCCGGGGCGTGTTTTTACAAGGGATCAACTGCTCGACGCAGTTTCCGGGTCTGAGACGTTTGTCATTGACCGGACTGTGGACGTTCATATTGCCTCATTGAGGAAAAAGTTAAAGGCCTATGCGAATCGTATCGTCACGATACGTGGAATCGGCTATAAATTTAAGGAATAACCCGTGATATTCAAAAATAAATTGTTTTGGAAGATTTTTATAAGCTACGTCGTCCTTTTATGTGGATTTCTGAGCCTGGCAGGATATTTTGTAAGCAAGGTCATAAAAGGATATCAGATGAATTTGTTGACCAAACATATTGAATACAATGCATTACCAATTAATCATTTGATTTTATATGTTCTCATTACGTTTGCGATAACTTTGGCTATAGGTTTTGTCGTTATTAAAATAAATACATCGTCTCTCCTGAACATAACTCAGATTGCACAGAGCTTTGCACGGGGAAACTTTGCCCGAAAAGTTGAGATCGATTCTTCCGGTGAGATAGGAGACCTGGCAAATGCAATTAATACTATGGGAACTGAGCTTCAATCCCGGATGCAAACCATTCTGGATGACAAAAACAAGCTGGACGCCATCATGGCCAACATGAATGATGCAATTATAACAACAAACCTCCAGGAAAGAATTATTCTTATCAACAATGCGGCAAAAACCATGTTTGGTATATCAAAGGTTACCTTGAACAAAGACTATCTGTGGGAAAAGATACGAAATGAGAAGTTATGTAGTCTGGTCAGAGAAGTAATACGGTCATCGGCGAAAATGGGGGATAAAACTCAGGCGACAACAACCTCTGAAATTGAAATTCTTTCTCCCGAAAAGAAATTATTGCAAATGCACCTTTCCCCTATTCAGATTGATAAAAATACGTACGGAATTCTCCTGGTATTTCATGATATTACGGAATTGCGGAAACTTGAAAACACACGCAGGGAATTTGTCGCCAACGTATCACATGAACTGAGAACTCCACTTGCTTCTATCAAGGGATATGTGGAAACATTGCTCGAAAATAATGATACAGACAATGGGTCTACACGAGAATTTCTCGGTATTATAATGAAACATACGCAGAGACTTGATAATCTGATCAAGGATATCCTGGAATTATCTAAATTAGACTCCAACGATTTAAAGATAGAACTTCACCATGTGGACATACATCCGTGTATTGAAGACATATTTTCTCATTATAAGGAAAGCTGTGTGGGAAGAGACCAGACTTTTGAGCTGGATATGCCCCAGCATATACCCATGATTGAAACAGATGAATACTTCTTGCGACAGTTGCTGACCAATTTACTTGATAATGCTATAAAATATACACCTAAAGGTGGTCGGATTGGCTTGAAGGTTAACCCCTTCAAAGAATCTGTTCAGTTTGAAATATCAGACACAGGTATCGGCATTCCACCAGAACATATCCCGCGTATTTTTGAAAGGTTCTATCGTGTTGACCCTGCCCGCTCACGGGAAATGGGTGGAACAGGACTGGGACTTTCTATTGTTAAGCATATTGTCAGTCTTCATCATGGATTCATTAAAGTCGAAAGTACCGTGGATGTTGGAAGTAAATTCATAATTACATTACCACAGCAACAACCGAAGCATGCAGCATGAAATAACGCAACAAAACCACAGCCAAATTACCCCTTTCTTTCCCTCCTTCGCAAGGTGGGACACAGAGGGGTGTAAAAACCTTTCCCAAAAAAAAGCTTTTACGGGGTAATGCTATAAATTTTGTTAAAATAGTGATATATTCTTATTAAAAAGACAATATACAATTTATGGAACTTATACTAGACAGTCTCGAAAGTCTGATTTATATCTACGAAGAAGTATTCTGGCTTAAAGAATGTTTCGCTATACTAAAATCTTTAATTGTTTTTGTTTTAGTCTGGTGGATCGTGAGATTACAGTATCGAATGGAATTAATATTGTATCTGGGTACCACGATAGGTATTGCTTGTATTTTTTTTGGTGACATAGGTTATTGGAGCGACAACGACGTACTTAAGCTTATTGCCCCCGCTTCGTTATTCTTGCTTGCATACAATAAAAAACAGAATAATGATGTTTTATTATTTATATTTCTTATTCCTTACTTTCTTACTTCGTATGAATTTTATAGAAGTCCCTATTATGTAATAATGTCCATAGTATCGCATGCACTCGTTATTTCTAGTATTGTCATTGTTAAACAGAATATATATCTCTCACTGTTTATCAGCGCTGTAATTGGCATACTCATCAATTACATAGGCGCTAATAATCCTCCAGGAACTAACGATATCCTGCTGAATCCAGCGTTTATTACCCTGTCTGTAAAGGGGATTGAATTTTACACGAAAGACAACAGATATACAGATTTTCTAAAGTCCTTCTGGGCAACGCTCTTGTGTTTTGCCTATTTCGGTAGCTGGGCCTTTCATTACATAAAACCAGGCTGTCCACTTTATGGCCATTAAAAAATAGAAATAATTTTTCTATATTCAAAATGTTCAGAGACGGACGAGTGCCCTGCATTTACCTTGACAGGATAAACCTCCTTACCTATAATTCAGTTTAACATACCTCAAGTCTTTTTTGGGAAAATTCAGACAGGGCAGCGACTCGGATCGAATGTAAAAGAAGTCGTTGTCGGCACCAATTTGACTGGATTCCATGGTAAATGCTAAATTTCAATAACCTATAAAAAACCGTGAATAAGGAAACTACTTTTACTAAAACCACTGAAACAAAAATTATTCAATCCTTCAAGCCCAATGTTCGGCAATATTGGTTAACCTTTGCCATTTTAGCGGTTTCTATTTTTTTGGCATTCAGGGTATTTGGTATAAGTACGATTGTTGGGCTAAGTATAGTGTCGATTAGCGGCCTTATTATTATCTATAGGATTCTTTCAATCTTCACGACGAGATATGTAATCACAAATCAGGGAATTTTGATTAGAAAAGGCCATTTTTCAAGAAAATTTAGGGAAATGAGTTATTGCGACATTAATAATATTACGATAAAACAAGGGTCGATGCAAAAACGATTTAAAATCGGCAATCTCACCATACATACGGGAAGTGGCGGCCATGTAATGAAAGGGATTCGAAATCCTTATCAAATAAAGGAACTCATGAACAAGGAAAAGGTTTCTGAGTATGAAAGGCGTACTTTATTGAGAAAGATATTGTAAATATTTCTGGAATCGTACTATGCGCAGGCACGTTATAAAATATATCTATTCGGGCATTTTTGGTATTTCCTTCTTCTTATGCCTGAAAATTGCAATTCCTTTATCTGCAGAATCTATCAATACCCTCGACAGTGAAATTATAAAGAGGTATCAAGAAATAATTCTGGAAGAACCTTTCAATGCTAATGTGCATTTTAATCTGGGTATTCTGTATTACAAAAATTCACAGCTTGATGAGGCAATGCGCGAGTTTCATAAAGTACTTGAAATCAATCCCGGTGACGCAGAGACACACTATAATATCGGAAATATTTTTAATAAAAAGAACCTGTTCGACGATGCAATTGATTCATATAAAAAAGCAATAGCCATTAATCCGGGCGATGCAGGAATTTTCCACAATCTGGGGAACGCTTATGCTGGTAAAGGGATGTTCGACGATGCCATTTCTTCATATAAGAAGGCTGTTGAGATCAACCCGAATCTTGCAGAAAGCCATCGAAATATTGCATATCTTTACAAAAAAAAGGGGAAGACGTCCGAGTCAATTCGATCTTTTGAGAAAGCCTCTAAATTCAACTCCAAAGACATAACCATGCTTTTGGACCTTGCCTCGGCATATGAATCAAATGGGTCTCAAGACCGCGCCATTCTTACCTACAAAAGGATATTGTCGGTAGATACTAACCACAAAGACGCAAAGAACAGACTCTCCATGCTGTGTAACAATAAGGGTGTGTCACTGGCATTACAAGGGAAAAGAGACGAAGCGATTTCTGCATATAAAGAAGCCTTACAAAATAAAGAAGATTTCAAGGAGGTATATAATAATCTCGGTGCCGTCTATGTCGACAAGGATATGGTTGACGATGCAATTGCCACATACAAAAAAGCAATTGAAATCAGTCCGAATTTTGGAGAGGCTTATAATAATTTGGGAGTTGCCTTTACAAAAAAAAAGAATTACGATGAAGCCATTTCTGCATTTAAAAAAACGCTGTCTTTAAACAAAAATCACGCAGGCGCTCATTTTAACCTGGGCGTCGTTTATTCAGAAAAAGGGATGACATCGGAAGCTATAGATGAATACAATGAAGCTTTACGACTGACTCCAAACGATCTTTCGGCGCTTTATAATCGAGGTGTCCTTTGTATACAAAGTGGTAAATTCCCTGGTGCCACAGCGGATATGAAAAAAATAATTGAGATTAATCCAAAGTTGTCTGCAGCTCATCACAAACTTGGAGACGTGTATCAAAAACAGGGACATTTCGATGATGCAATTGCTGAATATAAACAAGCATTGGAAATATCGCCCGATCTTAAAGAGGCGTTAATCAGTTTGGAAGACACCTATCGGTTAAAAGAAAAAAAGACGAAAAACCAGGGGGTCAGGGGAATAAGAAAAAGATAGGTTGTATATTCAAGGAATTTCAAAGCTTAAGTAATCGTAGCGCGAGATTTATCTCGCCTGAAACGACTAAAAAGGTAATCAACAGAAATGGGCGACATGAAAGTCGCGTTAAACTATGCTGCGCTATGGCATGAACAACAAAATCAAAATATTTATTTTGTGCTTAACTTGTTTCTTGGTTTTTAGTTTTAAGAGCAAAGCATTTTGTGAAGAATACAAACTGTTTACTGGTGTTATTCATCTCGATTCCACCATTAGCGGCGGGAAATTGCCTCCCGAAGAGATGTCCAGGATTGCCCATGATGCCGGGGCGGAAATTGCCATCTTTACCGACCACGATACCATGCGATGGGAATATGGCATACCACCGCTCAGAAAGTTTATCAGGAAGATTGCAGAAAAAGGCTCAATTCATAGTTACGGTGAGGATAACTATGTCAATGCGATCTCTGGACTAAATCAAAAATATCCTGATATGTTAATTATGCATGGGGCGGAGGCAATTCCGTTTTATTGGTGGAAAGGAAGCTACTTTACCAAGGATTTGGAGGTGATGGACGGGCACAAGCACATCCTGGTGATGGGATTGAATAACGCCTCAGATTATAAAAACCTCCCTTCGATTGGGAAGGGTTATCCCAGGGAGTTTGCATTTGATACCCTGGTCAGTCTCTGGCCTCTCTGTTTTTTTGTTTTTCGCTGGCTTTTATTCTCGGCAGCTAAGGAAGGTAGCATTGCCACGCTGCTAAAAACTGCACGTATTATTTGCCTCCTGCTGGGTATAATTTTTACGATAAACAATTTTCCCTTCGCAGCGCCCCGGTATGACCAGTATCATGGCGATCGTGGAATAGCGCCGTATCAAACGGTCATTGACTATGTCAATTCACGAGGTGGCGTGACTTTTTGGTCACATCCTGAAGTGGAAGATGTGAATAAGGAAGTAGGCGGGGTTAAACTCATTACGAAACCATATCATGAAGACCTGCTTAAACCGCAGAATTATACAGGTTTTGCAGCATTTGCAGAAGGGATTAAGTTCATGGCTCCACCGGGCGGTGTTTGGGATCAAATCCTCAATCAATACTGCAAAGGAGAACGTGAACGACCCGTCTGGGCTATTGGAGAGGTAGACTTTGGGGATGAAGACACATTTTCTATCAAGGACTCACAAACCATATTTCTGCTAAAAGAAAAGAATGAAAAAGCCGTAATCGAGGCGCTGAAGGCAGGCCGTGTATATGCCCTTCATTTATACACCGAAAAGACCCCGGCCTTAATCCTGGATACATTTATAATCGAAGATACTACCCAACCCGATAAGGCTTACATGGGAGAGGAAATAGAAACGGATAAAAACCCACAGTTAAAAATTCATGTGTCCCTTCCAGAAATGGCGAAGGACGTAAAATATAGAGTAGCCATTATTCGAAGCGGCGAGGTGATACATAGATTTGAATCTACCGGAAATACTGAGATGTCCTATGAAGACAAATACGTCAAACCGGGCGAAAAGATTTATTACCGACTGGATATCGACGGACCTTCGCGCATCCTGTCCAATCCAATATTCGTGAAATTTGGTTCACCTTCCGGGAACACGAAGGGAGAATGAGCAATTATAAATCTGCAGAAAAGATCAGGGTATTGCACGTAATTACACGCCTTGAAAGGGGCGGCGCACCGGCCGTCCTTCTTGAAGTATTGCAACGTTGCGACAATGGGCAGTTTGAACATCATATAGCAACAGGATTTGCTCCAGAACCCGAAAAAGACATGATTGCATTCGCCAGAGATATGGGTTTCCCGGTATTTGTTATTCCCGCCCTCGTTCGAGATATCCAGCCATTTTTAGACTTCTATGCACTTTTAAAACTTTATTTTTTGATTCTCAGGGGCAGATATGATATTGTTCATTGTCATACATCGAAAGGTGGTTTTGTAGGCCGTTTGGCGGCGCGACTGGCAAACGTAAGGGTCATTATTTATTCTCCACACGGTGATATTTTTGAAGGGTACTTTGGGAAGATAAAAACCTGTTTATTTACAGGGCTCGAAAGATTTTCTGCACGGTTCACAGACAAAATTATTACGTTGACAAAAAGCGGTATCGAGCCTTACCTAAAGGCTGGCATTGGCCAGAAATCCCAGTTTGATTATATTTACAATGGAATGGACCTTGAAAGTTTAAGGAAAAGAAAGGTCGGTCGGATACAGAAACGACAGGAAATCGGGATTGAGGATGATTGTTTCTTGATTGTAACGGCAGGAAGACTCGTACCCGTAAAAGGGTATACCTATTTAATTACGGCCATTGCTCAGGTAATTACAGAGATACCAAACATACGGTTGGTTTTCCTCGGAGACGGGGAACTGAGCGGAGAGCTTTCAGGACAGGTAAAAATCCTTGGATTGGAAAAACATGTATTATTTTTGGGGATGCGCAACGATGTCCCGGAAATCATCTCATGCAGCGATCTATTTGTTCTGCCCTCCGTCAACGAAGGATTTGGTGTCGTATTATTAGAGGCAATGGCCATGAAATGT